>JASFJH010000001.1:0-24231 GCA_050122215.1 Granulosicoccaceae bacterium
CGCAGCGCTCCTTGGCTACAAACTGATTGTGTTCGCTACTGTTGAGCTTGCTTGTCAATACCGACAATACCAATGAGCAAGCCAAAGGCGATCGCCGTATTGCCGGGCAGATTAGCCCTGGTCGGTTTTACAAGCAACAACGTGCGTTGCGTCGGCATATGTGGCGGGATCACCGCGATGATATAATTATCGCGATGTACGTTTATTTATTGTGGAGGCCCGGTGAGTGCTTCACGTAATGTGATTACGATCTCCTCAGGATCAGTGCCATGACGGATCAAGGATCGCATTTCACCATCGCGCCCGATGACGTAATACATAGAGGAGTGGTCAATTGCATAACCAAGCGCCGAATCCGGCAGTTCAACCTTCATGTAGAGCACACCATAGCGCCGTGCAATCTCTTCTATCTGCTTCGGTGTGCCGGTAATGCCGATGATCCTGTCATGAAAGGCCCTGGTGTAGGTTTTCAGGCTGTCCACCGTGTCACGTTCCGGGTCAACGCTGATAAAAAGCGGCTGCAACTGGGCCAGTTCAACAGTAGATAATTCACGTAATGCGAGTGACAGCAGACCAAGACTCGTTGGACACACATCCGGGCAGGCGGCGTAACCGAAATACAGCACCACGATCTTGCCCCGGTAATCGGACAGGGCGACCGGGCCATCCGCCGATTGCAGCACAAAATCCCCGCCTGCCTTTGCCGCCGGTTTGAGGGCATTACCCACTGAATCCTCGCCACGAAATACCGTTAAAGACAGCGCCACGCCAAGCAACAGCATTGCAGCGGCCAGCCCGACAATAACAATTCTGGATTTCATCATTACAATAAAGATCAATGCCGGGGCATTTACTTTTCTTTGCGGTGCATCATGCCCGCGACCGCTTTGACCGGCACCTCGAGCTTTTGACTGCTGCCGTCAGAAAATACAATTTCCAGGGCAAGCATACTGCCTGCCGGCAGTCCCTGCTTCAGGCCAATAAACATGATATGCAGGCCACCCGGTTGCAACACGGTTTCAGTACCGGCCTTGATATCGATTTGCATGATGCGACGCATGCGCATCATGCCGCCTTCCTTGCGGTGTGTGTGTAATTCAACGGCATGCGCGATGTCACTACGCGCCTCGACTATCGCGACATCCCGGCTGCCCGTGTTACGCAGCGTCATGAAGGCCGCGCTGTTGGGTTGTCCCTCGGGCACGGCACGCGCATACGGATTATCAATGCTGACCATGTCAGCAGCCAGATCGGCAGCGTTCGCAGTAAGGGGGAGCAGGAACAGGGGCAGTACAACAGCGAAAAAAACTGAACGCAATTTCATGGGTTACCTCAGTACAACATCATCAGCGTGTGGGGAAAAGAATCGTAAACGAGCAAATCTGCAGTTGGACAGACCACTACAACATCAGCGGACAAGCATAAGCGACACTGTAACTACCTGTCCACCAGGATATAAACTGTTTTTGAAAACCCTGTATAGTAGTCAGGTAATACTGTAAAGACGTCTAATCGCTTATAATTACGAGCATATTTGCCAACTGTCTAGTCATGGATATCAGCCCCTTCCTGATCAGTTCCACCCCCTACCTGACCGCCTTTCTGACCGGGCTGTTCGGTGGCGTGCATTGTGTCGGCATGTGTGGCGGTATTGCCGCGGCGATGATGCACGGCCTGCCTGCCGCGGTACGGGCGAAAACCTCGAGCATGCTGCCCTACGCGATAGCCTATAACGTTGGCCGGATCAGCAGTTATACCGTAGCGGGAGCGATCGTCGGCTATCTCGGCTACAGCGCCGGCACGCTCGTGCAGGAGTACAGCGGCTGGTTCTACCTGCGCATCGTCGCCGGCATGTTCATGATCATCCTCGGCCTGTACCTCGGTGGCTGGTGGTTTGGCCTGCAACGTCTCGAACAACTTGGCGGCCTGTTGTGGCAGCGCGTCAGCGGTCTGGCCAACAGCCTGTTGCCACTACACAATCCCGGCCAGGCTTTTGCCCTCGGCCTGTTATGGGGCTGGCTACCCTGCGGGCTTGTCTACAGCATGCTCGTGTTCAGTTTTGCCGCCGGTGGCTGGATGGAAGGTGGCGCCTTCATGCTGAGTTTCGGCCTGGGCACCCTGCCCGCACTGCTCGGTGTCGGCCTGCTGGCCGGCAAGGCGTCAAAATTCCTGCAACACCCGCGTATACGTCACCTCGCCGGGGCGCTCGTCATAGGCTTCGGGATCTGGACCATTACCGCGACCTTGCTGGTGCAGGCCAACGTTGGGCTGGGTTGCGCGGTGCCGGTGCAATAGGAAGAGGGTCCAGATTAGAGATCGGGGCGGATTCTGCGCGCTCTCCCCCCTTGTATGCATGCATATCATGCACTGCTTTTCGCCCACTGGTAGACATGCATGGGCGGGATGTTGAGAAGCTCCAGCATTTCCTGCTCTCTTCCCAGGTAGGGTCGGCACAACGAGGCGACGCGGTTGCTCACCTGGTATGCGACAAAACGCCCGTTCGCGGCGAGCGAAGACGAGATTGCCTCGATAATCTGCGCGCCTTCGCTATGGCTCATAGTGGAAAAAGGGATACCGGAAATGACGACATCCGGAGCACTCAGCCCATACAGTGAGATAATAGTCTGTAGACTGGCTGCATTACCCAGGTGCGCGATAAGCCGATCGTCCTCGATGCTGCTGACCAGAGCGTGAAAATGCGGGTTGATTTCGATACTTAACAACCTCGCATTTGTGGGCATCGCACGGAGTATTGCTTGTGTGACACCACCCGTACCGGCGCCCAGTTCTACGATGGTCCTGGCTGAATCGATTGCTGCAGCCTCCAGAATACGCCGCTCAAGGAAACGGGAGCTGGGAATAATCGAGCCAATCTGAAGTGGGTGCTTCAGAAATTCCTGAAAGAACAGGAATCGGCCATTCATCAAGGAATTAACCGGTTTTGGCTTTTTATTATTCATCCGCCTGCCTCCATCAAATCCATATCAATGTCGCTTAACGGTAGTATCAAACAGATACCATAAAAAAGATTTTACTCATACTGGAAAATATTGCTCTGTGAATCCGGTTCTTCCTATGAAACCGGGTTCAGGACAACAAGGCAATACTCGCTTGCCTGAACAGGATCGGGTAGAGGCTTAAGAATCTTGTGCGTGGCCACCCTATCCAGCCCGTAGTTTACCCGAAAGGGGTTCCCCTGTATCACATTGAACAGCCTTATTCGTAACGCAGGGCGTCGATGGGATCCATGTGCGCCGCCTTGCGCGCCGGGAAGAACCCGAAGATCACGCCGACCGCGGCAGAAAACAAAAAGGCCAGCAACATGATGCCGGGGCTGAGCACGACCGGGCTGTTCAGCAGCGAGGCCAGGCCAAAGGTACCGCCCACCGCGACAATGATGCCGATGACGCCACCGAACGACGACAACACGACCGCTTCGACGAGGAACTGCAGCAGCACTTCCCGTTCGAGGGCGCCGATGGCCAGACGGATGCCGATCTCGCGCGTGCGTTCGGTGACCGACACGAGCATGATGTTCATAATACCGATGCCGCCCACGAGCAGGCTGACCGCGGCCACCGCACCGAGCAGCGTGGTCATCACCTCGGTGGTACCGGTCAACGCCTCGGCGATCTCCTGCATATCGCGAACGTTGAAATCGTCATCCTCGCTGGGCGAAATACGCCGACGCTCGCGCATGAGTAACTCGATATCACGTTTCACCTTGCTCGTGGCAATACCCTCGCGGGCCGACACGTAGATCATCTGCACATCCTGGTTGCCGGCAAGGCGCCGCCAGAAAGTACGCAGCGGTATGACCACGAGATCATCCTGATCACGCCCACCGGCCGACTGGCCCTTGGACTCGAGCAGCCCGACCACCTGGCAGGCGAGCTTGTTGAGGCGGATCTTTTCCCCTACCGGGTCCTGGCCGCCGAATAACTCATTACGCACGTTATCGCCGAGGATGCACACCGCGGCACCGGCGCGCAGCTCGCTGCTGCTGAATTCACGTCCCTTCGCCAGTGTCCAGTTGCCCACCGGAAAATAGTTGTTGTTTGTGCCGGTGACCGTGGTGGACCAGTTGCGGTTACCGTAGATGGCAATCGAGGCTTGCGAAGCAATAGGTGCCACAGCGGCCACACCACCGACCTCTTCAGCGATGGCCTCGACATCATCCATATCAAAGGACTCGGCCGCCGAGCGTTGCCCGAAGCCGAGACGCTGGCCGGTGCGCACCATGAGCAGGTTGCTGCCCAGGCTGGCAATTCGCTCAGAGACCTGGGCGGTCGCGCCACTGCCCAGGTTAACCATAATAATCACGGAGGCCACGCCGATAACGATCCCCAGCATGGTCAGCGCCGAGCGCAGCAGGTTGCGGCGGATCTCGCGCAGGGCGAGCAGCAGGGCATTCCAGAACATCAGCCAGCGCCTCCCTTGTGCGCCGCGCTATCAACGATCAGGCCGTCGAGAAAATGTACGACGCGGCGCGCATAGGCAGCCATCTCTGCTTCGTGGGTCACCATGATGATGGAGATACCCTGTTCCTCGTTGAAGCGCTTGAGCAGTTCCATGATCTCGAGACTGCGCGCGGTGTCCAGGTTGCCGGTAGGTTCGTCGGCGAGCAGTACGGCCGGCTCGGTGACAATGGCCCGCGCAATGGCGACACGCTGCTGCTGACCACCCGACAGTTCAGCGGGCGAGTGTTCCTCCCAGCCGGAAAGACCCACTTCGGCAAGCGCGCGGCGGGCACGCGCACGTCGTTCCGCCGCGGGAACCCCACGATAGACGAGTGGCAACTCGACGTTCTCCAGCGCCGAAGTGCGTGCCAGCAGATTGAAGCCCTGGAACACGAAACCGATGTAATTGCGTCGCAACAGCGCGCGCTGGTTGCGCGACAGGCCACGCACGTCGACCCCTTCAAACAGGTAATGGCCTGCGGTGGGTGTATCGAGACAACCGATAATGTTCATACAGGTGGATTTGCCGGAGCCGCTTGGCCCCATCATGGCGATGAACTCGGCCTGTTCAATGGCGATGTCGATACCACGCAGGGCATGCATGGCCGCCTGGCCCTTGCCATACACCTTGGTGACACTGCGCAGCTCGATCAATGGTGCGGTGCTTGCGGCAGGTTGCGCATTCATTTCTTCACGCTGATGGCGTCGACGATAATGTGCTGGCCGGCCTGGATCTCCGTCGTGCGCAACTCGGTAAACTTGCCATCACTGGCACCCGTCTTCACTGTCACTGCCTGCGGCTGGCCGTCACGCAGGATCCAGACTTTCTGGCTTGCATTGGCGCCGACATCAGGGCGGCGGCGTTCCGTCCGTGGCCGACGGAACATGGCGCCAAAGATCCCGCCGCCGTTGCGTTGCGTTGTCTTTGTGGCCGGCGGGGCAAAACGCAAAGCCGCGTTGGGAATCAACACCACATCCTGGAGCTGTTGCACGGTGATCACCGCGGTGGCCGTCATGCCCGGTCGCAGGGACAGATCGGAATTGTCCACCGACAGGACCGTCTCGTAGGTGACCACGCCCTCGACGGTCTGCGGCGCGAAGCGCACCTGGCTGATACGTGCCGGGAAACTGCGCTCGGGATAGGCATCCACGGTGAACAGCGCGGCCTGGTCTTCGGCGATCTTGCCCACATCCGCCTCATCGACGGCGACAAGCAGCTCCATGTGGGCCAGATCTTCGGCCAGCGTGAACAACACCGGTGCCTGCAGAGATGCCGCCACCGTCTGGCCCGGTTCGATCTGGCGCCGCAGCACGAGGCCGTCTATGGGTGAACGGATCTCGGCCTTGGCCAGGTTGGTCTCATGGGCATCCAGCGACGCCTGCGCCACAGCCACCTGGGCCCGGGCACTGGCCTCGGCGGCTTTGGCGCGCGCCTGTGCCGCACGCACAGTATCGAGTTCCTCGCTGGTACAAAGCTGCCGGGCAGCAAGCTTTTCACAACGTTGGTAACGCAGACGTGTTTCGACAACAGTCGCCTTCGCCTCTTCTTGCTTGGCCTTCGCCGATTCGAGCGCGGCGCGTGCCTCGATCACCTGGGCCTGCAGACGATCAGTATCCAGGCGCGCCAGCACCTGGCCGCGGCTTACCCGGTCGTTAAAGTCCACATCCACGGACTCAATGGTGCCGGACAGTTCGCTACCCACGTCGACCTGGTTGACCGGCTGTACCGCACCGGTGGCGGTGACCGTGACAGTCAGATCACCTCGCTGCACCTCGGCAGTTTCGTAGCGCAGCGCAGTGTCCTTCGACGGCCACAGCAGCATGTACATACCTGCCAGCAACACCACCACTGCCGCCACGGCGGCCAGCCATAGCAGGCGCCGACGTGCGGGCGAGCGCCGCTCTGTGCCGAGGACCGCGCCAATATCTTCGTGGGGATTCGGATCGTAGTTTGCCATCAGCGTTCACATCCCTGCCATCAGGACACAGCCATAATGAAAATGTTCACGAAACTATCGTGCCACAGTCATATGGCCGCCGTAAATGCAATACTGATCAGCCGCATTTTGCGCCTGTACGGCATCCTGACAGGAAGCAAGGCTTTAGTCTTTTGAGTAACAGGCACGGCGCAAAAATGCCGAAACTGGCAAAGCGCTCGCAGCCACACTGGAAAGGGTCAGACTCTGTTTTATCGGGGTGGCTTCGAGTGGGTAGGATTAACCAATGAAATTGCACGCACGCCGATATTTTTTCTGAACACTGCAAGCTGATTACTGCCAACTTTACTTATGTTATTCCTGACGTAATGTCGTATCTTTACCGGCTGGTTCCTGTTCACCCTGTTCCACCTCCCCGCTGTGGCGCAGGGCATAACGCGTCAGGATCGGGCCAACGATCTCGAACAACACGGTTGTGGCGATCACAATCGGCAGGATCTTTTGTCCCCATTGCGGAAAATGCTGCATCGACACGAGTGCCATGGCCATCGCAACACCTGCCTGCGGCATCAGGGCTACGCCGATCCATTTACCGCAAGCAGGGTCCCCCACTGCCATGCCACCAAACCAGCCTCCCGCAAGCCGACCGGCAATACGCAATACGACATAGCTGGCGCCTATCCAGCCCGCCGTTTCGAACATCGCCGGTTGTAGCGAGGCCCCGGCCAACACGAGGAACAGGATCAGGAACGGCATTTCAATATCGGCGATAGCATGGAACGGTCGTTGCGAGTGACGCGCGAAGTTAGCCACCGTCGCCCCCATGATCACCGTCGCCAGCAGGTAAGAGACTTCCAGGTGCATCGCCAGGCCGGTACACAGGAACACCATGCCCAGGGCCTCGATAAGCGTGAATTCACCACGGCGCAGACGACCGGTCAGGTAACTCATGGGCAGGCCAAGCAGCACTCCCAGACCGATACCGCCAACAAGTTCCCACAGGCCGTTCAACAGAATTGTACCATTACCGGTGCCGTCACCATTGAGCATGTGCCCGATGGACAGCAATACACTGAACAGAATCAGGCCCCAGGCATCATCGACCGCAACGATACCAAGTAGCACGGAAGTGAAACGACCTCCTGCCTTTTGTTCCCGTACCGCATCCGAGGTCGCGACCGGATCAGTCGCCGTGGCAATGCCGGCGAGCAACAGCGCCATGCCGGCAGGCACGCCGATCAGCCACAAACCGCCAAACATGACCAGCGTGGTCACGATTACCACGGCCAGCGATATAATGATGATATAGCGGCCATGCTGTTCCAGGTTATGTCGGCCAAGCTTCTCACCGAGCAGGAAGCCAATCATGACCAGTGCCAGGTTGGCAATAAACGGGAACCAGTTGCGGGTAAGGTCGGGCAGGATATCGAAGCCCGCCGGCCCAATTGCAAATCCAAACACCAGTAGCAGAGTGACACGCGGCAGGCGGGTACGACGGCCAAGCGTATTAATAAGCAGCCCGGCCAGCAGCAGTGCCCCGATGACAATGAAGGTCAGTGAGAGCTTTTCCATGTCTCACATGCTCTCATAGTCTGGCGGGGATCAGAAGTCCGTGGGGGTTTTCGTGTCCTGCAGGATATAGGCGGTCTTCTCGGTATCGACCTCGTTCTCGTCAACAAACTTGAACTCGTTCCAGCCGATGCGGATGATGTCGTTGTTATGCAGGCGATGGCGGCTGACCTCGGCATCATTGACGAAGGTCTTGTTGGTACTGCCCAGGTCATTGACCCAGTACGTCAGGTTGCCGAAATTCTCATCCTGGTTCACTTCGACCTCGGCATGCCGACTGCTTACCGCAAGGTCGTCGATATGGACATCATTGTCTGTTGAACGACCAATCGTCAGTTTCGAACCTTGCAGTTCGAATTGATTGACGCCGACACCATCGACCATAAGTACAAGCTTTGCCATGCCGTGTCTCCTGCTATTGTGAACACTCAAGTATTAATACGGATATATTGTCATCACCACCGGCGGCATTGGCCTGGCGAATCAGTTCATCGCTGGCGCGGGAAGCACTCTCGGCTCCCCGGAGTATGTGATGAATTGCATCATCGTCAAGCATACCGCTCAGTCCATCCGAACAAAACAGGTAAACATCCCCGGGTTGTGTATCGAGTTGCCGGATGTGGGCCTCAACCTGGTCCTGGCTGCCGAGCGAGCGTGTGAGAATATGATTGAAACCGGAACCTTCTTTCTGTTCAGCCGTGATCACGCCCTCCTCGACCATTTGCTCGGTAAGCGTATCATCGCGTGTCAGTGCCACAAACTCGTCACCGCGCAGGCGGTAGCAACGCGAATCACCGATATGCGCGATGACCAGCCGGTCATCGCAGGCAAGCCCGGCCACGAGCGTGGTTGCCATCTGTGCCAGTTCGGGAGTTTGCTGGCGGCCCTCGAACACGATGTGGTTGGCCTCGGCAATGGCCTGCTGTAACAGGGACTGCGGCTGGCATCCGGTGGCATCGCGCATGAGTTCGAGCGTCTTGCTACGCACGGCCTCGACCGCCAGCTGGCTCGCCACCTCGCCACCAGTAGTACCCCCTACCCCGTCGGCGAGCACGGCAAGCACGGTATGGCCGTCGCTGTCGAGGTACCAGTCGATACTGTCCTCGTTGTGCGCGCGGACCCGGCCGGTATCGGATTCACCATATATGGAATAGTGCATCACGGCCTGACCCTCAAACCTTCTGCAAGGCCGCTGCCATGTCGCCGGCGGTCTCGTAACGCTTTTCCGGTTTCTTCTGCAGGGCCTTGTTCACAATCCGCGTGATCTTGATGCTTAGTTCAGGTCGCAGCTCGCGCACGCTGTTATGTTTCTTGTTTGTGATCTGGTAGGCGACACTGGCAAGGCTGTCGCCACGGAACGGTAACTCGCCGGTCAATAACTGGTACAGGGTGACACCGAGGCTGAAGATATCCGCGCGGCCATCCACTTTGGACTGGGTCACCTGCTCAGGCGCCATGTACGACGGGCTGCCGAGCAGCGTACCGGTACGCGTGGCATTCGAGTCCGTAATACGGGCGATACCAAAGTCCGTAATACGGACACGCTCATCATCCGGGTCATAGATAATATTACCGGGCTTGATATCACGGTGCACGATGCCTTGCCGGTGCGCATAATCGATTGCCTGTGCCACCTGCGCGATGATATGGCAAACGGTTTCTATCGGCAGTAACTGGTCCGGCGCAGTCCAGGTACTGAGCGGTTTGCCGGCGGCATAGTCCATGGCGATGTAGGCGAGGTCGCCGTCTTCGCCGGCATCGAAGATCGTCACGATGTTCGGGTGGTTGAGTTTACCGGCGGCCTCCGCCTCGCGGAAAAACCGTGCCGTAATATTCTGTGCTTCAGTGCTACTGAACTGTTTCAACTCCACGGTCTTTATCGCAACCTGCCGCTGGATTTTCGGATCGCGTCCGAGGTACACCACGCCCATCGCCCCGCGGCCGAGTTCCCGTTCAATCTCGTAGCGCCCAAGCACGGGGTTTTCCACACCGTGTGACGGCATGATCAGGGTCCGCGCACCGTTAAAGGCCGAGAGGGTACCGGTTGGATCACCGGCATGCTCAAGGGTATTGATCCGCGCACGCACGTCCTGGTAATTGCGTTGCCTGCTGTGCAAGTGCTTGAAGCATTCCAGCGCCCGCGTATATTTGCGTTGCCGCTCGTACTCGATACCAAGCCGGTACAACAAGGCCAGCGCCTCGTCACTGTTGTCAGACTGCTGCAGGGTGACAAGGGCATGTTCCAGCTCACCGCCATCAATCTGGTAACGCGCCAGTGTGCGCAAGGTCATGTCATGGTTCGCTGACAATGCAATAGTTTGTTGATGACGCTTGTGAGAGGCAAACACGAAGAAGTGCCCGAACACCAGTGCTGCCACCACCGTACCGAGCGGTAACCAGACCTGTTGTATGAGCATAAAACCGAATTGCGCGACGAGGATCGCGCCTACAGCAATCGATGTCAGTAGCATGCTGGTCTGCGCGCGCAGGCGATGCAGCAACAACAAATAGCTCATGACAAGCAATGCCAGCAATAGCTTGGCCAGTACTGCCCAGTAAGGGATCACCGCGGTTTGCCCGGCCAGCATGTCATCGAGCATGGTCGCGGCATTGATCATCGCCGGCTCATCGGCCGCACCGATCAGGACAATACGGTCTCGTAGCGCGGAATAATCGCGGTCGGCAATCAGGTCACGAAAGGCATACTGGCTGATAGCGGGCCGCAGACGGGTAGCCGGCAGGTGCAGACCGCGCAACTTGTGACTGATATCGGTACGGGACGGGGCATCGCCATGTTTGTTATACAGAAACGATACCAGGTCCTGCATACCATCACTGGGCCGATACCAGACCAGCGGGTAATCGACCAGGGCATAACTATCGGCGACAGGCAGGCTGCGGTAACCGGGTACGGCGTCCTGGCGTAACGCCAGCGGCGACGGACTTGCATGCACGAGGCGCAGGGCCTGCGTATACCACGGATCAGCGTGTGGCCGGTTGACGATACCCTCGGCGGTGAAATCATAGGCACCCGCGGCCAGCTTGCCTGTAACGGTGCTGGTGGTGCGGCCAACGATGACCTCGTAACGGGCAAGATCAGCCGACAATTCAGCGATATTCTGATTTGTGATCAGCACCACGGCCATGGCGCCACTGGCACGGATCTGCGCGAGCCGGGGACTATCGACATACTCTTCAACCCGGGCGGCGGGCGGCAGGCTCAAAACCATGAGCCGGTCGCTGCCCTGTGGCCCGACGCTGATGTCGGCGGCCATACGGTACAGGCCATCATCAATGGCTTTTAACCACGGCACATGCGCTGCCGGAATGATGGCCAACAGGCACAAGGCCACGACGATGCCACGGGCACTGAACAACACTGGCCAGTGGCGGATAAATTGCATGATCTGCGTCTGTATCGTTGACATTATTATTAATCTAGACGCATTTCGCATTGCGAAACGTGGCAGGTTTAACATTTCGGCGCAAAGACATGCTTTTTTGCCGTTCTACCACCAGCGCCTGATACGGTACCGGCGGGGTTTACCTGATTATATAGAAGGACGGCTGTTATTTCTTCACGTGTTTCATCATGCGCTTGCGGCTACGTTGCTGGCGCGGGGTGAGCTTGTTGCGGCGACCCTGAAACGGATTGACACCGGTACGAAACTCGATGCGCACGGGGGTACCGCGGAAGTCCAGCACCTTCATGAAGGTGTTCATCAGGTAGCGCTTGTAGGAATTGGGAACGGCCTCGGTCTGGTTACCATGGATGACGATGATCGGCGGGTTCTGACCACCCTGGTGCGCGTAACGCAACTTGATGCGACGGCCACGCACCAGTGGTGGTTGATGCGCCTCGAGTGCGTCTTCCAGAATACGTGTCAGTTGCGGCGTGGAGATCTTGCGCATGGCTGATTCGTAGGCCTTGTCGACCGAATCAAACAGGTTGCCAACCCCGGTGCCGTGCAGGGCCGAGATAAAATGGATATCGGCAAAATCGATAAAGTTCAGGCGCCGATCCAGTTCCCGTTTCACCTCGTTACGATCATCCTGTGACAGGTTGTCCCATTTGTTAACGGCGATCACAAGCGCGCGGCCGGCATCGAGTACCTGGCCAAGCAGGTTCAGGTCCTGATCACTGATGTTGAGCCGCGCGTCGAGCACGAGGATCACAACATTGGCCGCATCGATCGCCTGCAGGGTTTTTACGACACTGAACTTTTCCACGACTTCCCTGATCTTGCCGCGGCGCCGGACACCGGCTGTATCGATCAGCGTGTACTCCTTGCCCATGCGTTCAAACGGGATAAAGATACTGTCGCGCGTGGTGCCCGGCATGTCGTAAACGAGCACGCGTTCTTCACCGAGCATGCGATTAACCAGCGTGGATTTGCCAACATTGGGCCGGCCCAGGACGGCGATACGAATGCCCTTCAGGTTGGCCTCGTCCTCCTGCCCGGTTTCCGACGGCGCAGGCAACAATCCGCTAATGGCTTCCACCATACGTTGCACGCCGCGACCATGGGCCGAGGCAATAGGCAGGGGCTCACCCAGGCCAAGCGCGTGAAACTCGGCAATCGCCATGTCGGCATTTACGCCATCGATCTTGTTGAGCACGAGGACGAAGGATTTACCGAGCTGACGTAACTGCGCAGCAATGGTTTCATCGGCCGTAGTCAGGCCATCACGTGCGTCCACCAGGAACAGGACGAGGTCGGCTTCCTCAATGGCCAGCAGGGTCTGCCCGGCCATGTGCACATCGATCCCTTCACGCTCGCCGCTCAGGCCACCCGTATCGATGACGATTACCTCACGTTCATCGATTTTGGCATGACCATACTTGCGGTCACGGGTCATACCCGGTTGATCGGCAACGATCGCATCACGTGTGCGTGTCAGCCGGTTAAACAAGGTAGACTTGCCGACGTTCGGCCTACCGACAAGCGCGATAACTGGTTTCATGACTCTGCCCGGATTATTCCGGTAACTGGTTGCAAAAAATATTAACCGTTGATACGTAATGCTGTGACGCGGCCATCCGAGCCACTGACAAAGATGGTATCATCCTTGATGATCGGCGCTGCAATAATCGGTGCACTGCCAACCCGGCTGCGCGCCACAAAGCTGCCATCCCGGTTCGACATGACATGGATATAGCCTTCCAGGTCGCCGACAATGACATAATCCTTGTATACGGCCGGTGCGGTTAACTTGCGCGCATACAGTTTGTCCTGCTTCCAGTACGAGGAACCGCTACGGCGATCCAGTGCCCAGACCGCATCATTTTCATCGGTAACAAACAGGAACTGTTTGTCAGCAGACAGCCCGGCGCTCGAAGACATTTCCCGTCGCCACAGGCCACGACCGTTTTCAAGTGCCACGGTTGCCACGTTCCCCTGGTAAGTCACGGCATGCACAACACCGTCGGCGATCAGCGGCTCAGCATCGATATCGACCATACGTTCGAGTTCTGAACGACCTCGCGGCACGCTGATCGCGGACTCCCAGATCAGGGCGCCATCCGACAGGCGCAGCGCAACCAGCCTGCCATCAGCCAGCCCGGCAACCAGGCCATTGCCATCAATCACCGGCGCACTGGCACCGCGCAATGACAACACCGGCACCTTGCTGTCGTAAATCCACAACCGCTTGCCGTCAGCCGCATTCAAACCGAAGATACGTCCATCAATACTGCGGGCAACCACCACGCCCTTACCAATCTGCGGGGTTGCCAGCACCTCGCTGGACACGCGGGTACGCCAACGTTCACTGCCATCGGCCTGGCTGAATGCGACAACCTCGGCATCGGCCGTGCCGACCAGCACGAGCCCTTCGCCACTGCCCGGGCCACCCCGTACTGGCAGCTTGCTCTCGATCTGCCAGAGCGTATCGCCCGACTGCACATCAAACGCGCTGATGCGCCCTTTCACACCGGCGGCAAACAGGCGATTACCGTCAATGCTGGGCAGCAGGCGCACATACAACTTCTTGCTGGAACTGCCCGCCCTGGCTTGCCATACAGTATTGATAGTTGCCCTGGCCTTGAATTCTACCAGTTGCGCAGGCGGCGTCGTGTTGTCCTTGCCGGAGAAATAACCACTGACCGTTTCACCCAATGATGAGCAACCGTTCAGCAATACCGCCAATAGCGGTAACCACAGGTAACGCATTACTTCTCCTCCGTTGTAACTGCCGGGGCTGCGGCAATATCATCAAGCTTGAGCTTCAATGTATTGCTTTGCTGCGTATCGTCCCCGGCAGCGGCCAGGGCACGATTATAGGCTTGGCGCGCGGCAGCGAGTTCACCCTTTGCCCGCGCAATGTCACCTTCGACCTCGGCATAGGCCGCGGCATAGGCACCCGGCTCGACCTTCTCAAGCACGGCACTGGCCGCGTCGCTGTTGCCGGCCGCAATCATCACGCGGGCCAGGCGCAGACGCGCGGCATGTTCAAGCTGGTCCTGGCGGGTATTGGCAAGTGTCCACTGCAGGTGTGCAGCCGCGGCATCAAGGTCTCCGGCCTCGACCGCCAGGCGGCCCTGGGCGAAGGCCGCCAGTGCGGCGTACGGCGTACGTTTGAAATCACTACGCAGGCTGTTTGCCTGTTGTTCCACGGCAGCCGCATTGCCGGCCTGCAGGTTCGTCATCAGCTGCTGGTAGATACGCGAGGCCTGGGCGGCCTGTTCATCACGGTAATCATTCCAGTAATTCCAGCCAAACAGCGCGGCAAAGCCGATGACAAGGCCCGCCACAACGGACAGACCATTGTCTTTCCACCATTGCTTGATCGCCTCGACTTGTTGTTCTTCCGTTTGATGTTCTGCCACTGTTATTCCCCAACCTTGATATATAAATTCCGTGATTTATGCCTGGCAAACGAGCTCGGCCAGCCAGTTTTCCAGTTCGTCCCAGCTCATGCGCTGTTGTTCACTGTCACTGCGCAGATCCTTGAGTGTGACCTCGTTGCTCGCGACCTCTTCACTACCAAGGACGAGCGCCACCGCCGCGCCACTCTTGTCGGCCCGCTTGAACTGGGCCTTGAAGCTGCCGCCGCCACAATTTACCACAAGTCGCAGGCCAGGCACGCGATCACGCAGCCGTTCGGCCAGTGCAGCGCCGGCAACCTCTGCCTCGCTGCCGGCCATAACCAGGTACGCATGCGCCGTCGACATGGGCACCTCGACACCACTTTCCTCGAGCAGGGCAATCAGGCGCTCGATGCCCATGGCGAAACCGGATGCCGGGCAAGGCTTGCCGCCAAGTTGCTCGACCAGACCGTCAAACCGCCCGCCGGCGCAGACCGTACCCTGGGCGCCGAGGCGATCCGTGGTCCACTCGAATACGGTCTTTGTGTAGTAATCGAGTCCACGCACGAGACGCGTATTGATATCGTAGTCGATACCGGCCGCATCAAGCAGCGTCTTGAGCTGTTCAAAATGCTCGCGGGATTCATCATCAAGGTGATCGATAAGCTTCGGCGCCGCCTCGATCATGGCCTGCATGTCCGGGTTCTTGCTGTCGAGTACGCGCAAGGGGTTGGTCTCGAGCCGGCGCTGGCTGTCCTCATCGAGGATCGCCATGTGCTCGCGCAGGTAGTCCTGTAACACATCGCGGTAGGTGTGACGCGATTCAAGTGAACCGAGCGAGTTCAGCTCAAGCTTGATGCCGTCAAGGCCAAGCATTTTCCACAATCGCGCCGTCATGAAGATCAACTCGGCATCGATGTCCGGTCCGGCCAGGCCGAAGGTCTCGACACCGACCTGGTGGAACTGTCGATAGCGGCCTTTCTGCGGCCGTTCATGGCGGAACATCGGTCCGGTATACCAGAGCTTCTGGGTCTGATTCTGGATCAGGCCGTTTTCCAGGCAGGCGCGCACACAACTTGCGGTACCTTCCGGGCGCAGGGTCAGGCTGTCACCGTTGCGGTCCTCGAAGCTATACATTTCTTTCTCGACAATGTCGGTCACTTCGCCGATGGAACGGCAAAACAGTTCGGTGACCTCGACAATTGGCGTACGGATCTCGCTGTAGCCGTATGCATTGAGGAGTGTAGTGACTGTAAATTCAAGATGCTGCCAATACGGAGCGTGCACGGGCAGGATGTCATGCATGCCCCGGATTGCCTTGATGTACTTCGCCAAGCTGGTTCCCCTGGAAAATCGTGTTCAGGCTTTCGGTGCTGCCTGGACCTTTAATGGATTCGTATCGGTGTCGTCACGATTGGCAAGATGCTCGCGGATCACCCGTTCAAGTTCATCGACAAGCCGTTCATCATCAACCTTGTGATCCGGTTTGCCATTGATATACAGCAGGTTCGGTTCACCACCGGTCAGGCCGATATCCGCCTCGCGCGCTTCGCCCGGGCCGTTCACCACGCAGCCGATCACTGCGACATCAATCGGTTCGATAATGTCTTCAAGCCGTTCTTCGAGTGCGTTGACCGTTTTGATCACGTCGAACTTCTGCCGTGAACATGACGGGCATGCAATCAGATTCACGCCCTTGGCGCGCAGGTGCAGGCTTTTCAGGATATCGAAACCAACCTTGATCTCCTGCACCGGATCGGCAGCCAGCGACACCCGGATCGTATCGCCGATACCGTCATTGAGCAGCATGCCCAGGCCAATTGCGGACTTGACCGCACCGGCACGCGCACCACCGGCTTCGGTAATACCGAGGTGCAGCGGTTGCTCAATCTCACCGGCAAGCTGGCGATAGGCGGCAACCGTGGTATGCACATCCGAGGCCTTCAGACTGATCTTGTATTCCTGGAAATCATGCCGGTCGAGGATGTCGATATGGCGCATCGCCGATTCGACGAGCGCGGCCGGCGTAGGCTCGCCATATTTCTTCTGCAGGTCCTTTTCCAGTGAACCGGCATTCACGCCAACCCGGATCGGAATGTTGTGATCCCGCGCCGACTCGATCACGGCCCGTACGCGGTCTTCACGGCCGATATTGCCCGGGTTGATGCGCAAACAATCGGCGCCGAGTTCGGCAACGCGCAACGCAATCTTGTAATCAAAATGGATATCGGTGACAAGCGGCAACGTGACGCGTTTGCGGATCTCGGCAAACGCCTCGGCGGCCGCCATACTCGGTACAGAGACACGCACGATGTCGGCGCCGGCGCGTTGCAGGGCCTCGACCTGGCCGACCGTCGCATCGACGTCGCAGGTCTCGGTGTTGGTCATGCTCTGCACCGAGATCGGCGCATCGCCACCCACTGCCACATCACCAACGAAAATCTGTCGCGAGCGGCGCCGCTTGATGTCAGGTTTGAATGTCATTGGTTTTGCCCGTCAGGCATCTTCTTCAATCGTTACTGTAAACCGGGCCAGCTTGCCGCGAATATGCTGGCTGAAGTCATACTCCTGGCCGTCCACTTCCATATACGCGCCGGTGGCATTGCCTAAAAACACCTCGAAAGGCGCAGTGCCCCGCTTCACAAGCGTCTGCCCGGCGGGGACCAGATCATAAACGAGATGGCGACCATCCGCATCGGTGATTTCCACCCAGCAATCCTCATCGGCACGCAGTACCAGCCGGTGCGAAGGCTCAGCCTGCGCGGCATCTGCAACAGTTTCACTGCCCGTTGCCTGTTGCTCCGGCAGCGGGGCCGGCCCGATCACGGCATTGGCAACAGTTTCGTCGCCGGTTGCCT
Source organism: Granulosicoccaceae bacterium (assembly GCA_050122215.1). Lineage (GTDB taxonomy): Bacteria > Pseudomonadota > Gammaproteobacteria > AKS1 > AKS1 > JASFJH01. Next base: position 17,633 of record JASFJH010000001.1, read on the forward strand.
TTTGCGCCGCCGGCGTGGCCGGGTCGGTCACGGTATCAGCAATCGTTTCGCTCGCCGGTAAAGCCGGCAAGGCCGGGCGCTCCTCGAGCGGCAATTCCGGGCTGGCCGTCGGCTCCGGCAGGACAGCCTGCTCAGCGGCCAGTCCGCCAGCGGTTGTCACAGCCTCATTCGTGATACTGTCGTTCAGGCTGACGTCGGTGAGCCAATCAAAGTCCTGGTTTTGCAGCCAGGACACAAACCCGGCCAACACGGCACCGAATACGAGCACTCCCACCCAGCGCACAATCCGGCGCGACTGTCCCCGGTCATAGGGCTGTACAATCTCCGAGACAACCACCGGTGCTTCAACCTGTAATTGCGCATAGGCCTCGAGCAGGGGCTCAACCGGGATGTCGACAAGACGCGCATAATTGCGCAAGTAGCCATTGACATAAATCGGCGCTGGCAAAACCCCGGTGTTATCGGCTTCCAGCGCAGCAATAATTTCCGGTTTCAGGCGCAAGGCCGTGGCAACATCAACGCGCGAAAGTTTCAGTGCCGTGCGCGCCTCACGCAATTGGCGGCCCGGTCCTTCAGGCAGGAGCGATTCCTGTATAGCCACGCCGTTCATTTGCTCGTAGTCAGTAATTTCTTGGCCTCATCCGAGTCAGGATAATTTTGTTTCAATAGCAGACTGTAACTGGCCAGCGCATTCTTGTCGCCCAGTATGCGTTCAATACGAATACCCAGCCACAGCGTTTCTGCCGTGTGCTTGGCCACTTCCAGGTAACGTTGCAGGTAAGCACGGGCACGCAGGTAGCTGGCCTGGTCAAAACTGATCTTGGCCATATTGAAGAGCGCCTGCGGCTGTTTCGGGCGTTGCTTCAATACAGAACGAAAATACTGTTCTGCACGTTCAAGCCGCTTGGCTGATTCCGAGTTATACATACACACGCCTGCGTTGAGTAGCGCTACCTGCGGAGAACGATACAGCGGATTCTTCAATGCCAACTGGAAATGCATATCGGCCTGTTCATATTCCTCGTTGCGACACAGGAACACGGCATAGGCATTGTGGGCATCCGAGTATTGCGGGTCCAGTGACACGGCACGTTCATAATGGCGACGCGCATGTTCCGGCCTGGTAAGCCGCTCATATAACAGGGCAATGGCGTAATGTGCTTCCGGCAACGAGTCATCGATCTCCAGGGCCTTGCGCAGCTTGTTCAGGGCAAATTCATAGTTGCCCTGCCTCATGTAACCCACGCCAAGTTGCACATTGGTCCTGGCCAGTTTATCCCCTTCCGGACGCAGGGTGACATCGCCTTCGCCATCAATCGTCGTCCCGCTGCCGGTCGTACTGCATGCCAGCATCAGCGACGACAGAACGATTAGACCACACATATAAAGGAGTTTTTTTATCATTCTGTTTATCCTCTTGTACCAGCCACCTGGTGACGTTGAGTTCTTTTTGTTTTGTCATTCACCCGACCGGCAAGCTGGCCGCAGGCGGCATCGATATCATCACCACGGGTACGGCGGGTAATAGTAACCAGGCCGTTTTGCACCAGTATGTCCCGAAAACGATCAATGCGTTGCTGTGGCGAGCGTCTGTATTGTGACTGCGGGAACGGGTTAAAAGGGATCAGGTTAACCTTGGAAGGAATACCACGTAACAGTTTGACCAGGGCACGTGCATGCGCGTCGCTATCATTAATACCATCCAGCATGACGTATTCCCAAGTGATATGGAAACGGTTTTTGCCCTCGATAAAACGACGGCAGGCCGCCATGAGTTCCTTGATCGGGTACTTGCGGTTAAGCGGTACCAGTTCATCACGCAAGGCATCATCGGGTGCATGCAGGGACACAGCCAGGCTGACATCACTGGTTTCCCGCAGGCGATCCAGCGCCGGCACAACACCGGCCGTACTCAGGGTGACGCGGCGCTTGGACAGACCGTAGGCATAGTCGTCCATCATGATGTCGATGGCGCGCACGACATTGTCGAAATTCAACAACGGCTCACCCATACCCATGAGCACGACATTGGTGATAACACGATCACCTCCGGGCGTTTTACCCAGCGCATGATCGGCGACGTGTAACTGGCTGATGATCTCGGCTGTAGTCAGGTTGCGGTTAAAACCCTGTTTGCCGGTTGAGCAGAAACGACAATCGAGCGCACAACCGATCTGCGACGACACGCAAAGTGTGCCGCGATTACTTTCCGGGATAAACACGGTTTCAATACAGTTACCGGATTCAAGCTGCAGCAACCATTTACGCGTGCCATCGCCGGATGTCTGATCGACAACCACCTCGGGCAGACGCACCTCGGCCACCTCTGCGAGTTTGCTGCGCAGTGACTTGCTCAGGTTGGTCATGTCAGCGAAGTCGTACACCGCGTAGCGGTGGATCCATTGCATGACCTGGTCAGCACGAAAAGCCTTCTCCCCCATCCCGGTGAAGAAGGCTTGCATGTCTGCCCGGTTCAAACCGAGCAGGTTGGTTTTGTTGTGCACTTCCGGCACGCTGCGCTACTCCTGAATGTATTGTCTGCAGCCCCGGATGGTCTGCTCTAGCGTGTCCGTTCGCAGACGCCTTCCGGGAAGAAATATTCAATTTCGATCTTGGCGGTTTCCGGTGCGTCCGAGCCGTGCACGGCATTTTCATCGACGGTCTCGGCGAAATCGGCGCGAATCGTACCGGCGGCCGCATCCTGCGGGTTGGTCGCGCCCATCAGTTCACGGTTTTTCGCGATCGCGTCTTCACCTTCGAGGACCTGCACCATCACCGGGCCAGACACCATGAAATCAACCAGGTCATTGAAAAACGGGCGCTCTTTATGCACGGCATAAAAACCTTCTGCCTGTTCACGGTCCAGCTGCAGCATTTTCGCCGCGACAATGCGCAAACCCGCCTTTTCGAAACGGCTGTAGATATCGCCAATCACGTTTTTGGCGACCGCATCGGGTTTAATAATAGAGAGCGTACGTTCAATTGCCATGGTATCGGGAAACTCCAATTGATAATGATAACAATAACACAAAAACCCGCCTAGATTCGCGGGCTTACGAGGAAAAATGCGGGGCTATTCTAGCCGCGAAGCACGGCGGTAACAATGCCCGGAAGCGTCAATTTCGAGGAATATTCAGTCGCGTTCGTCGATCCAGGCCATCTGGATGGCTTCGAGGATTTTTTCGCCAGAACGCGCCGGATCGTCATCAAAATCAGACAGTTCGCACACCCACTGGTGCAGGTCGGTAAAGCGAAGGGTCTTCGGGTCGACGTCCGGGTGCGTCTCGTCGAGTTCAATCGCGATATCGAGGGTATCTGTCCATTTAAGTCCCATGTTGCTCACCTCTGCTGATTAATGATTTTCCGAGACCATATTAATCGTGTACTTCGGGATCTCGACCACGAGATCGGTGTCACCGACCACGGCCTGGCAGGACAGGCGTGATTCGGGTTCAAGCCCCCAGGCCTTGTCGAGCATGTCTTCCTCGGTCTCGTCGGCCTCGCTCAGGGAATCGAAACCTTCACGAACGATGACATGACAGGTCGTGCAGGCACAGGATTTCTCACAGGCATGTTCAATTTCGATGCCGTTTGTCAGTGCCGCATCGATAACCGTGACACCCGGTTCGGCCTCGATCACTGCCCCTTCCGGGCAGATCTCTTCGTGGGGCAGGAAAATAATCTGGGTCATACTACTTTTCTTCCTCGGTAAATTCGTCCAGGCGGTGGCCACTCAGGGCCTTGTTGATGTTGGCGTTCATGCGGCGCGCCGCATACTCGGTGGTCACCTTGTCGAGCGCATCGATCGCCTGCTTGATGGCAGTATGCTCGCTGCCATTTCGCGCGGTTTGCAACGCCTGCATGGCATCATCAATCACTGCTCGTTCTTCACCTGATAACAGTTGCTCACCATCCTGGGCCAGCGCCGCCTGCAAGGCTTCGAGCACACGGTCGGCTTCCACCTGCTGCTCGCGAAGGTTACGCGCGGCAACATCTTCCTCGGCATGGGTAAAATTGTCCCGCAACATGCGCTCGATTTCGTTATCGGTCAGGCCATACGATGGTTTGACCTGGATACCGCTTTCCACGCCGGTCGTTAGTTCACGGGCAGTCACTTCGAGCAAGCCATCGGCATCGACCTGGAAGGTGACACGGATACGTGCCGCGCTCGCCACCATCGGCGGAATACCATGCAATTCAAAACGGGCCAGGGAACGGCAATCATCGACGAGTTCGCGCTCGCCCTGCAAGACGTGGATGGCCATCGCCGTCTGGCCGTCCTTGTAGGTGGTAAATTCCTGGGCCCGGGCCACCGGGATGGTCGTGTTGCGCGGGATGATCTTCTCCACCAGGCCACCCATGGTTTCAATGCCCAGCGATAACGGGATCACATCGAGCAGCAACATTTCATCTTCGGGCTTGTTTCCGGCGAGGATATCGGCCTGGATGGCCGCACCAATGGCAACCACCTTGTCCGGGTCGATATCGACGAGTGGTTGTTGGCCAAAAAACTCACCGACCCGTTCCCGTACACGCGGCACGCGGGTCGAGCCGCCGACCATGACGACGTCCCGTATCTCGTCGGCGGTCACACCCGCATCGCGCAGGGCGCGCCGGCACGGTGCGAGGGTCTTTGCGATCAGCGGGTCAACAAGTTCGTCAAATGTTGCACGGTCAAGTCGCTGTTCGCAGACGCTGCCATCTGCGAGGGGCAACTCGATATCAATACTGTCCCGGGTAGTCAGCGCCTCTTTAGCATCACGCGCGATATGCATGAGCTGGCGATGCATGGCGGCATCGTGCTCGCCGATACCTGCCTTGTCGGCCAGCCAGTGGGCGATGGCGCGATCAAAGTCATCACCGCCGAGCGCCGAATCACCGGCCGTGGCCATGACCTCGAACACGCCCTTGTTGAGGCGGAGGATAGAAATATCAAAGGTACCGCCACCAAAGTCATACACGGCATGCACGCCCTCGGCGGCGCGATCGAGGCCGTAGGCAACGGCCGCGGCGGTCGGCTCATTCAACAGCCGTAAGACATTCAGGCCGGCAAGCTTCGCCGCGTCTTTCGTCGCCTGGCGCTGGGCATCATCAAAATAGGCCGGCACGGTGATCACCACACCACTGAGCTCATCACCGAGTGCCTCGACTGCACGTTGATTCAGGTTGCGCAGGATCTCGGCCGAGACCTCGACCGCGCTGACATCACCGCCCGCCGTATGAATGCGTGGTACCGCCGAGTCGTTACTGACAAACTTGTAACGGCTCTGATCGCGCTCGATGTCCTCGAGGCCTCGTCCCATGAAGCGTTTCACGGAGATAATCGTATTGTGTGGATCGACAGGCGCAGCTTCGCGTGCCTGCTTGCCCACCTCGACCTCACCGGTGGCATGGTATCGCACCACGGAGGGCAACAGGTGTTCACCTTCACTGTCAGCCAGGGTCACCGCTTCACCACTACGCACCGTGGCGACGAGTGAATTGGTTGTACCAAGGTCAATACCTGCTGCCAGCCGGTGCTGGTGCGGCGCAGTGGATTGACCGGGTTCGGATATTTGTAACAGTGCCATCGTATTCAGACCATAAAACCGCAAGCAGCGGTTGCTTTAAAACATCGATTCTTCAAGCGACCCGGCTTCGGCGAGTAACTTGTCGAGAAACTGCATTTGCAGTGTCAACTTGTGCGCCTCGGCGAGCTGCCCCTCACCGGCATCCGCAAACAATTCTGCGAGGCGTTTTACCAGTGCCTTGCGCTGTGCGGCAACATCGTCCATGAAGCCTCCCAGTGCATCGAGGTCACGCCTGTCACCTATTTCTTCCAGTGACTCCCGCAGTTCCATTTGCTGCATGAGAAAGGCTCCATCCATAACCGTATTGGACTCATCATTAATCTCAAGCCCATGCAAACCAAGCAGGTATCGCGCCCGCGATAAAGGTGATTTGAGTACCTGGAATGCCTCATTAATCAGCGCTGCTTGTTGCACTGACAGGCGACGTTCTCGATCAGTCGCATTAGCAAACTTGTCAGGATGGACGCGACGCTGCAGTTCACGATAATGCTCGGTCAGGACGGCATTATCTACGTCAAAAGAGACAGGTAAATCAAACAAGTCGAAATAGTTGCGACCGGGTTCAGACTGCATACTGAAAGCTCCAAGCGCCAATCAAAAACCGGCAGCAATCACACGGTAAAGCTTTCGCCGCAACCGCACATATCCTTGACATTGGGGTTGTTGAACTGGAAGCCTTCGTTCAGCCCTTCCTTGGCATAATCGAGTTCGGTACCGTCAAGGTAAAGCAGACTTTTAGGATCGACGAAGATTTTCACGCCATGCGCCTCGAATACAGTGTCATCCGCGTCCTGTTCATCAACAAACTCGATAACATAGGCCATACCTGAACAGCCGGTCGTTTTTACACCAAGCCGCAAACCGATACCGGAACCCCGGTTATCGAGAAAATGCCTGACGCGTTCAGCCGCTGTTTCTGTCATGCTGATAGCCATATACCCTGCTCCTGGTTAACAAACAGGATTAACTGCCCTGCTTTGACTTGTAATCGTCAATAGCAGCCTTGATCGCGTCTTCAGCCAGAACGGA
>JASFJH010000002.1:0-24074 GCA_050122215.1 Granulosicoccaceae bacterium
TGGTGCGGAAATAACCATAGGGTTTGTTCTCCCACTGCCCTTCCTGCAACATGAAACGCCGCTTCGTGCCACCGTTCTTCGCGATCTCGTAGGTCGGCGCCGGCCACTGGATACCGCGCAGGTCACGCAGTTGCTGGTAGGGCGACTTGCCATCGAGTTTTTCGACCTCAAGAATACCGGTCAGATCAGTATCGGTACCTGCCGAGGCCGCAATCACATCGCGGAATACCTCTTCGGCATCATAGAAACCGTCCTCCCTGCGCTGCCACGGGAAGATCTTGTCGGCATCCAGACCGAGCAGATGCGCGACCTCGCGACCCTTGTCAATCACCATGTCCATATCCGGTCGGCAGCCCGGAGGCGGCTCGGCCGCCTTTTCCACGCGGTTCAGGCGTCGCTCGGAGCTGATGTAAATACCATCCACCTCGCCCCAGGTCGCAGCCGGGAAGATCACATCGGCATACAGGTTGTTCGGCGCATGCCGGTAGATCTCCTGTACGACGTTGAAGGTCTTCATCAGTGCCGGGCGCACCAGGTTATGCTGATCCGGCAGGTCGATATGTGTCGCGTAGACGAAGAACATGGCCTTCACGTCGTCTTTCAGGGCGCGCTCCATCATGCCCACGGCAAAACCCGGGTTCTTCGAGTTCATCGCCTTGACCAGGTTTTCTTCCGGCACACGCCAGTGCCGCGCCATGTGCTTGCGGTGCGCGGTGTTCTTCAGCGGCTGGTTGAACGGCAGGCGCCCGGTCAGGCCGCCAGTAAAACGCTCACCCATGGCGTTCGGCTGGCCGGTCATGGAGAACGGTCCACAACCCGGTTTGGCCAGGTTACCGGTCAGGGTCAGCAGATTCACAATCGAGATAATGTTGTGCTGGCCGTGGATGTGCTGGTTATAGCCAATCCCCCACATGATGATGACGCCGCCATAGCCCTTGCCTGCCTGTTTGCCCTTGCTGCGTGCCAGGCGCTTGCGTGTGGCATCGGCAAACATGCCGGCCACCCTGCGGATAAGTTCCGGTGATACATCGTGGTTCGGCCCACCCATGCGATCCTGTACCTGTTCCGGGCTGTAGTCCTTGAGCACGCCATCAGTGTATTCCTTCCAGCCCGTCGTATGCGCCTTGAGGAAGTCCCAGTCGATAACATCCGGGTGCTCCTTCAGCAGGACATGGGCGATCGCATTGAGAAAACTGATATCACCATTGAGGACGGGGACATGCACCGAGTTGTCCGGGTTGATATCGGCATAGCCCTTCGCGGTGCCGGTAAAACGCGGGTCAACAACCACGGTCGGGATGTCTTTGTTCTTCTTGTGGTCGGCAGCGCGCCAGAAGATGATCGGGTGCGATTCGCGGGCATTGTGGCCGAAGTGCATGATCATGTCGCACAGTTCGATATCTTCGTAGGCCAGTGGCGGTGTATCCGAACCGAGCGTGGCGAAGTAGCCGGTCACGGCCGAGGTCATGCACATGCGCGCATTCGCCTCGATCGTGTTCGAACCGAGCACGCCCTTCATGAACAGGTTCTCGAGATACTGGCCTTCCATCGTCAACTGCCCGGAACCATACAGGGCAATCGAGTTGCCGGTATATTTCTTGGCCAGGTGGGCCAGCTTGTGCGCCACCATCTCCGAGGCCTGTTCATACGGCACGCGCACGAAGTGTTCCTCGTCAAACGAGCCCTTGGTCTTGCTGACGTACTCGAGGTCACCGTGTCCGGGTTTGTTCCACTCGGCCCAGACATCCTTGCGCACGTAACTGTCACCCTCCATGCGATCCACATAGATCGGCTCGGCCGCGGTCAGGCCCTTGATACACTGCAGACCGTAATTGGTCGGGTGATCCTTGTCCGGGCGCATGGAGACGATCCTGCCGTTCTCGGCCTGGATAATCGTACCGCAACCGACACCGCAGTATGGGCACTGGGCAATCGCTGTCTTGCGTGTACCCGCTGCTGTGGCTGGGCTGGCCGGGGCGGCCTCGAGTTCCGGGTTGGCGCCGACCATCAGGCTTGTCCCGGCGGCGGTACTGGTGATGAATGCACTTCCCTTGAGGAAGTCACGACGGTTCATTTTTATGCGTTTCATAGTGGCATCCTCCTCAATTACTTGCTCGGTGTCGTACGCAGGTAGGCGATGATGTCATCAATTTCCTGGTCGGTCAGATGCGCCATCATTTGCGGAGCAGTACTGGAGAAGCCCAACATGCGCGTATTGGAACGGCCTTCCCTTATCGTTGTGCGGATAAACCCGTCTGAGGCCTTGCTCAAAAAGCCGGCCTTGCCGATTGCAGTACCGGTGCCGCCCGCAATATAACCATCGCCGCCCGGCCCGTGACAGGTCAGGCAAATCTGGTCAAACAGTATCTTGCCGCGCGTCACATCGCCCTGCGCCACAGGCTGGCTGTCAACCTCGGCGGCACGATTCGGTAGCTGGGCGTAACTGCGCAGGTAGGCAACGATCGACTCGATCCCTTCTTTTCCCAAGTGCGCAAACGGCGGCATACCGGTACCGACCCTACCGTCACGAATAGTCGATAATATGAATTTGTTGGAAGCGACACTGAGAAATTCCTTGTTGGTCAGTGACGGCGCAAAGCCGGGCTTGCCAATTGCATCGGCCTGGTGGCAAAAAATACAGTTCTGTTCGTAAAGCTGCTTGCCTGCATCGGCAAGCGCGGGATCGATAGCTATCGCTTGTTCGGCTGCCCTGATCTCGGCAGGTGGAGGTGCTTTCTGAGTGCTTTCCTTGCCGGCCTTGTCGCCAGCCTTGTCACAGGCCGTTATAGCCAACGACAAGAGTACAACGGTACTTGCTGTTATTAATTTTCCCATCGTAACCCCCTTGTTTACAGAGTCTCGGTTTATGCTTGCTTCATGATGCGATCATTTAATCCTGTATTTAGAATGCATATTTAAATTGGCAATTATTGATATCGATGCTAATTAGAACTGAAAAATTAAACTTTGATTTAGATCAAAACTCCCTTTGCAGGGAGTATTATTGCGTTGGCATGTTCTGTGCGGCCTGACGTCTAACGCCGTCGCTTACAGCGCTAAAGCTTCCAGCCTTACGGTATCCAGCAGGCGTATGGTGCGGTTTTCAATGCGGAGCAGGCCGAGTTCCTGCAGATGGGCCAGCTGGCGACTGACTGTCTCGAAGGCCAGCCCCAGGTAATTGCCGATGTCCTGGCGGGTCATGCTCAGGTGCAGTTCTTCGCTGTCACTGCCGCGCAGCCGCATACGCTCGTGCAGGTTCAGCACAAAACGGGCTATGCGCTGTTCGGCACCGGTGGAGCCGATCATCATGAGCATGTGCTGATCACGGACAATCTCACGGCTCATGATGCGGGAAAATTCGTGTTGCAGGTCAGGCAGCTCGTGCTGCAGTTCCTCCAGCGAGGCAAATGGCAACTCGCAGACCTCGGTGGTCTCCAGCGCCACGGCATTGCACTGGTGGCTTTCGGTATCGATGGCGTCCAGGCCGAGCAGCTCACCGGTCAGATGAAAGCCCGTGACCTGCTCCTTGCCGTCGCGGGTCACGCCATAGCTTTTCATCGAGCCGTACTTGATGGCGTAGATAGAACGGAACGGGTCGCCGGCGCGGAACAGGTAATCGCCCTTGTTGAACTTGTTACGGCGGCGCACGAGCCGGTCCATCATGAACAACTCCTCGCCGTCCAGCCCGACGGGCAGACATAAACGCCGCACGCTGCATTCTTCGCATGCCGGTTTGACATGCACACACTTCAGTGTAGGACTGTTGCCTGCCACCTGGAAATCCTTTGTCTTGTCAGCCTGTTGCCCAGCACTATTGTTACGCTACTTGAGCGCAAAGGCAACGATTGCGCGCCATTTTCGTGCAGTGTCCTTGGTGTTCGCAGGGGTATTCCCGTGGTGTTTTTTTACGCCGGAGGTGTATGATCAGGGCTGATTCTTTCCCTACAGGCCTCTTTTGCGCATGCCGTCACTGATTGACCCCTTTAACCGCCGTATCGATTACGTCCGCCTGTCGGTCACGGACCGCTGCGACCTGCGCTGCAGTTACTGCCTGCCCAAGGGCTTCAAGGACTTTCGTACGCCGGACGAGTGGCTCAACTTTGATGAGCTGGAGCGCGTGATCGGTGCCTTTGGCAGCCTCGGTGTCAGCCGTATCCGCCTGACCGGTGGCGAACCGCTCGTGCGCAAGGGTGTCCCTGAACTGGCAGCACGGCTTGCTGCCCTGCCCGGTATCGAAGATCTGTCCCTGTCGACCAATGCCACACGGCTGGCGAAACAGGCCGATGCCCTGCACGAGGCCGGGATTTCGCGTATTAATGTCAGCCTCGACACGCTCGACGCCGCGCGCTTCCAGAGCCTGACCGGCGGCAAGCTGGACAAGGTGCTGGCCGGCCTCATGGCCGCGAAACAGGCCGGCTTCCAGCCGATCAAGATCAACATGGTGGTCATGCGGGGCGTCAATGATGACGAATGCGAGGCCATGGTCGATTTCTGCATCGAGCACGATTTCACGCTGCGCTTCATCGAGACCATGCCTGTCGGCGATACCGGCCGCGAGGCCAGCAGTCACTACCTGTCCCTGCAAACCGTGCGCGCCCGCCTGGCGGAACGCTTCGACCTGCTGCCCGGCGTCATGGCCGGCGGCGGCCCGGCCCGGTATGTGCAGGTCGCCGGCACGAACCTGCGGATCGGCTTCATCACCCCGATCTCGCAGCATTTCTGTGAAACCTGTAACCGTGTCCGCCTCGCCGCCGATGGCACCCTGCACCTGTGTCTCGGCCAGAGCGACAATGTGGAATTGCGACCGCTGCTGCGTGATGGCTGCAGCGACGAGGACCTGCGCCAGGCCATTGTTGACGCCATCACCCGCAAACCGGAAAAGCATGAATTCAGGGACAAGCCACAGCAGGTGGTGCGCTTCATGTCGCAGACCGGCGGATAATGCCGTGAGGCGTGAGGCGTGAGGCGCGGAGTGTATGGATTTTTGCTTCTCTCACCTCACCCCTGACACCTCACTGACTGACTGGGCACCTCCACCTGAAAACTTCAATACGAAACGATAGAATTACCGTTAGTTACTAACAGGTATATTAGACTTTTCTTATGCAAAAGTTATACTTGCGCACTTATGTGAATGAAGCAACCTGGAGCATGATATGAATCTCGACCGCGTCGATTCGGGCAGCAACGTCCCGGAGGACATCAATGTCATTATCGAGATCCCGGCGCACAGCGATCCGGTCAAGTACGAGGTCGACAAGAAGACCGGTGCCATGTTCGTGGATCGCTTCATGAACACGGCCATGCACTACCCGTGCAACTATGGCTACGTGCCGCACACGCTGTCCGAGGACGGCGACCCGGTCGATGTACTCGTGGTCACCCCGGTACCCCTGATCAGTGGTTCCGTGATCCGCTGCCGCCCGATCGGCGTGCTGAAGATGACCGACGAATCCGGTCCGGATGCCAAGGTACTCGCCGTGCCGATCGACAAGCTGTGCACGAGCTACCGCCCGGTGAAGACCCACGAGGACATGCCGGAGATGCTGCTCGCGCAGATCTCGCACTTCTTCGAGCACTACAAAGACCTCGAGGCCAACAAGTGGGTCAAGCTCGAAGGCTGGGCCGGTCCTGATGATGCCAAACAGGAGATCCTCGATTCGATTGCGCGTTATAACGAAGCGCCCGAGAAGCCCTGCTTCTGATCAAGCCGATGCCAGACCAACGAAAAAAAGCCAATGCCCTGCATTGGCTTTTTTTATGTCTGCATTGATACAGGCTGCTGCAGAGTGCCGGGTGGCTTGTGTACAATCGCCCACCAGGTGAATAAAAGGTAATACGGAAAACAATACCATGACCGGCAGCACAATGAATACGCAACGCGATGACCGCCAACTCGCCATCTGGCTGCTGGTGGTGTGCACCCTGATCTTCGCGATGGTCGTGCTCGGCGGTGTCACCCGTCTGACGCACTCCGGTCTTTCCATGGTCGATTGGCACCCGATCCACGGTATTCTGCCACCCATGAACGATGCGGAATGGCTGGAGGAGTTCGAACAGTACAAGCAAAGCCCTGAATACCTGAAGATCAATCAACACAAAGGCATGGGTGTTGAAGAATTCAAATCCATTTTCTGGTTCGAATACTGGCATCGTATCCTGGGACGCATAATCGGCCTGGCCTTCCTGTTACCGTTTTTATATTTCCTTGCGCGCGGCAAGATCCGCCGGCCAATGGTGCCGCGCTTTGTCATCATGTTCGTGCTCGGCGGCCTGCAGGGCCTGCTTGGCTGGTATATGGTAAAAAGCGGCCTCGTCGACAAACCCTCGGTGAGCCAGTACCGGCTGACCGCGCACCTGCTCGCCGCGGTGACGATATATATCTATATCCTGTGGCATGTGCTCAGCCTGTGGACATCCCACCAGATCCCGGTGTCCGACACGCGCGCCCACGGCCTGAAAAAACATGGGCTGTTCGTGACCGGCCTGATCATCGTCATGATCATGTCCGGCGGTTTTGTTGCCGGGACCAAGGCCGGCTACACCTTCAACGATTTCCCGTTTATGCACGGCAGCCTGTTACCACCCGGCGGCATGGCACTCGAACCGTGGTGGCTGAATTTCTTTGACAACCTTGCCACCGTGCAGTTCACGCACCGCGTGCTGGCAATTGTGGTCATGCTCGCCGTGCTCAGTTACGCGATACGTGCCTGGCGCAACCCGGCGCTTGCCAGCGGCACGCGCAATGTCTTCATACTGTTGCTGGCCATGCTGGTCATCCAGATCACGCTGGGCATCACGACATTGATTTATGTCGTACCGGTGCCACTCGGTGCGGCCCATCAGGCCGGTGCGCTGTTACTGCTGACGATTGCCCTGATCACGAATCATCGCTTGCGGGCACATTAAGCGTTTATACCAGTATTGCGGCTAATGCCAACACGGTGACCGGCGACAGCATTGCGATGCCTTTTATTCAGGCCTTGCTCACAGCGGTTTCTTACCCCGCTCTCCAGACAATGCTCGCACTGCCAGCCCCTTTCTTATTGACACCGACACGAGATAGTAATTATGTATTTCATATATGGATTGGGCTGGCTCATGCTAGACTGTTGATAGACTAATTCGAGCGTTGACAAGGGTACAATGCAATTAACACGACATACTGACTACGCCCTGCGCTTGCTCATGTACCTGGCCGCCAACCCGCACCGGGTGATCAGCGTGAGTGAGATAGCAGGTTATTACAAAGTTTCACGCAATCACCTGGTCAAGGTTGTGCAAGGTCTGACAGAACATGGCTATGTCGCCACCACACGCGGCAAACAAGGTGGTATGCAACTGGCCAAATCACCCGATAATATTCCGATTGGCGCTGTAGTACGGCACATGGAAAACCATTTTCATATCGTCGAGTGCCTCGATAGTAACGCGCAGCCCTGTCCAATCGATGATACCTGTCGTCTGAAGGGGCTTTTTCAGCAGGCGAGTAAAGATTTTCTGGCACGGCTGGATGACGTCACCCTGGCCGATATGGTGAAACCCAAGCTGCGCCGGCAGCTTGTACATGTTTCCTGAGAATTACAGGATCACGCTGCTCTTCCTGCAGTCCGCCTGTGCCGGGCAAGCAACCAGCCATACACGGCGATATTGATCACCACCACGAACAGGCCGAGCCCGATTTGCAGTTCGCGGCCAAGATGTGGCGGATAGACGATCGGTAGCAGGTAATGCTCGACAAAACTGACAGTGTAGCCCTCCTCGCCGGCTGCCAACCTGAGCTGTTTCTCCCACGGTGTCAGTGGACACAACCAGCCAAACAACTCAAGCAGTGCGCCCCACAGCGCGGCAGGTAAATGCACATACACGAGTCGGCGCCATTTCAATACGAGCAGGCCACCGAACACAACGAAAAAGATAAAGCCGAGGTGGACGACGACGAGCAGGTCTGCAACGAGTGAATAAAACATGTTTGCCAACCAATTAGCCGGGCCGCCCGTCGACGCGCGGTTTGAGCAGCATCGGCAGATACACGTACAGGAACATGGCAAATGCCGTGATCCACAATACCTGCGACACCCCGATCCAGAGCACATAGTGCGCCTGCTCGACAAGCGGCACCACCACCCTGGCAAGCACGCCGCCGAGCAGCATGACAAACACCCCGCCCACGACTGCCGGCGGCGCGTCCACATCGCGGCCGGTATGCCCGAGCGCGACGCGCGCCATCATGGCGATGGTCATCATGCCGATACCTCCGACAGCAAAGGCATGCACGGCCAGGTACGGTGAAACATCGAACAACGGCACGGCGGCCTTCAGGGCAAAACCGGCCACCAGTGAGGCATACGCCAGGTACAGGCTCCACAGCAGGGGTTTTTGCCAGATGCCGTGCGTGTACCAGCCGGCCAGCCGCACGCCGTGCAGTACCAGCAATACCGCGGCCAGCACGGTCACGAGCCAGAGCTCGCGCACGAACACATCCGCGATCCAGAACATGAGAAACAGCACCAGGCTGGAAACATCCAGCCATTGCCAGTTCCTGACCTGCACCGGCGGCTCGACGCCTCGCTCGATAAAGAACGGGATAACGCGCCGCCCCATGACAAAGATCAGCGCCAGAATCAGGTAAAGCCCGGAATACAGGCCCTGGTATACGCCGTTGGCAAGTAGTCCGAGCACACCGGCGTAGAACAACAGGTTACTGGCCAGCAGCAACACGAGTTTCGAGACCAGACCCAGGTTCTTCCATTGCCGGGCCTTCACGATCGGCATTACGGTAGCCACTATCAGTAAAACAAGAAACAGATTGTCGATGATGGCGACGTACGCAAGTGCGATCACATCACTGAAAAATGGCACGACACGCCCAGTTAGCCAGAGCAGAAACAGCAGGAACAGCGGCAAGCCGTTGACGGTCTGGTGCCCGGTCCAGTTCCTGATCGCGGTGAGCAGGAAACCGGCGACCACCGCCAACGCGTAACCGAAGATCATCTCGTGCGCATGCCAATTCATTGGTGGCAGGCCATAGGGTTGCACTGACCAGCCAAACACGTAGATCGCCATCCAGATCAGCATGGCGACCGCGGCAAAACCTGCCGCGCCGAGGAAAAACGGCCGGAAGCCGAGATTGAACAGGGCAAACCGGGGCAATGCGCGTGGTTCTTCAATATTGAGCATCATCAATCAGCGCCGCACGCCCGGTGAGGGCGAGTAACTGTCGAGCACATCGAGATAGTTAACGCGTTCATAGGCCGCCGGGTTGATCGCATGTTGCTGGCTGATACTGCCCTTGAGTTGCCGCACCGATTCATACTCGCGTTCTTCGAGCCAGTGCCTCATGTCCTGCAACACCTGGCCGATATGCGCCGGGCCATGCTCGAGCAATGCGCTGCACATACAGGTGATATCGGCGCCGGACAATAATCCTTTCAACACATCTTCATGCGTATGCACGCCCCCCGTGATCGCGAGTGACAGCCCGACCCGGCCATACAGGATCGCCACCCAACGGATGCGTAACAACATTTCCATCGATGATGACAGATCCACTTTCGGCATGACGTGCAATGTCTCGAGATCGATATCCGGCAGGTAAAAACGGTTGAACAGCGACACACCAGCCGCGCCGGCCGCTTCAAGACGCTTCACAAACGGGATCAGGGCGCTGAACTGGCTGGAGAGTTTCATGCACACCGGGATGTCGATCTGCGTGCGCAGTGCTTCGAGGATATCGACGTAACGATCCTCAACCTGCTGTGCAGACTCTTGCGGGTTGGCGGCGACATAGTACACATTCAGTTCCAGCGCATCGGCACCGGCCTGCTGCAACGCCCTGCCATACTCAACCCAGCCGCCGCGCGTAATGCCGTTGAGGCTGGCAATCACCGGGATCTCGAGCCTGCTTTTCAGCTGCTGCACATATTCGAGGTACTTGTCCTCGTAACTTTGCAGCGCGGCAGGCACCGGGTGGAAACTTTCGGCCTCGGCATGGCCGAGTGCCTGTTGCTCAAAGAACCGGCCGAGGTGTGCCTGCTCGTGCTCGATCTGCTCTTCGAACAGGGAGTGCAGAATCAGTGCGCTGGCACCGGCTTCCTGCAGTTGCTCGGCCGTGTCCAGCTCGCGCAGGAGCGGCGAGGACGACGGCACGATCGGGTTTTTCAACGTGAGCCCGAGGTAGTCTGTTGTCAGGTCAACCATGTTCAGGACTCCGTCTCTGGTGCGTCTGCCTGCGCCAGCTCGGCCTTGGCGGCGGTGACGCTCGTCTCATCTTCCCAGTCGAGCGCGGCAAGCTGTTCATAATAATGGTAGCGGTGTTCGATCTCCTGCTGCGCCTGTTGCGCGAAACGCTCGGCATCATCGGGGTGTGTGTGCCACAGCATGCTGAAGCGCGTCTCCGTCATGATGTAGTCCTTGTACGGAATACTCGGTTTTGGTGAGTCGAGCCGCAGCGGGTTCTTGCCCTCCCCGATCCGTTTCGGGTCGAAACGGAACAGCGGCCAGTGGCCGCTCTTCACGGCCAGGTCCTGCTGGCGATGATTGTTCGACAGGTCGACGCCGTGCGCGATGCACGGCGAGTAGGCGATGATCAGTGACGGCCCGTCATGCGCCTCGGCCTCGAGGAAGGCGCGCAGGGTCTGCATGTCCTTCGCGCCGTAGGCGACGTGCGCGACATACACGTGCTCATAATCCATCGCCAGAAGCGCGAGGTCTTTCTTCGCCGTCGGCTTGCCGCCCGAGGAGAATTTCGCCACCGCGCCACGCGGTGTGGCCTTCGAGGTCTGGCCGCCTGTGTTCGAATACACCTCGGTATCGAGCACGAGGATATTCACATTGCGCCCGCTTGCCAGCACGTGGTCAAGCCCGCCATAACCGATGTCGTAGGCCCAGCCGTCACCACCGATGATCCACACACTCTTGCGGCACAGGTTATCGGCCAGGCTGATCAGCAGGCTGGCCTGCGGCGTATCGATGCTGGCCAGCGCATCGCTCAACTGCGCGACACGCGCGCGCTGCTCGAAAATCCCGGCCTCGTCCGACTCGTCGGCATCGAGGATCGCCTCGACCAGCAGGGCATCAAGCTCGCCCCGCATGGCCGCGAGCAATTCGCGCGCCTGCACGCGGTGCTTGTCGATCGCCACGCGCATGCCCAGCCCGAACTCGGCATTGTCCTCGAACAACGAGTTGTTCCACGCCGGGCCACGGCCCTCGCGGTTCATTGCCCACGGCGTGGTCGGCAGGTTGCCGCCGTAGATCGACGAGCAACCCGTGGCGTTCGCCACGACCATGCGGTCGCCGAACAGCTGCGTGGCCAGCTTGATGTACGGGGTCTCGCCGCACCCCGAGCAAGCACCGGAAAACTCGAACAGCGGCTCGAATACCATCGAGCCCTTCAGCGTGGTCGCCTTGAGCAGGCGCCGATCATACTCGGGCAACTGCACGAAGAAATTCCAGTTATCACGCTCCCGGCCGCGCAGTGCTGGCTGCGGCTGCATGTTCAACGCCTTGCGGCTCGCGTTGCTCTTGTCGTGGATCGGGCAGATGTCGACACACAGTCCGCAACCGGTACAGTCCTCGGGCGCAACCTGGTAACTGATGTGCAACCCGGCCGGGAAGTCCTTGCCGAGCATGGCGTGGTGTTTGAATGTCGGTGGCGCGTCGGCCAGTTCCGCTTCGTCATAGATCTTGCTGCGGATCGCCGCGTGCGGGCAGACCAGCGGGCACTTGCCGCACTGCGTGCACAGATCTTCCTCCCAGATCGGGATCTCGAGCGCAAGATTGCGCTTTTCATACGCGGCCGTGCCGAGTGGCCAGGTGCCGTCGGCCGGCAACTTGCTGACCGGCAGGTCGTCGCCGCGCCCGGCGATGATCTCGGCGGTGACCTCGCGCACAAATTCGGGGGCGGCCGCACTGACCACGGGCGGCAACTCGATCGTGCTGCTGGCCCGGCCCGGTACCTCGACCTCGTGCAGGCAGGCCAGGGATTCATCGATGGCCTTGAAGTTCAGGTCAACAATACGCTGGCCCTTCTTGCCATAGGTCTTGACCACGGCCTCCTTGATCGCAGCGATCGCCTCCTCGCGCGGCAGCACCCCGGAGATGGCGAAAAAACAGGTCTGCATGACCGTGTTGATACGCTGCCCCATGCCGGCCCGGCTCGCCACGTCATAGGCATCGATCGTGTACAGGCTGATGTGTTTGTCGATGATCTGTTGCTGCATGCGCAGCGGCAGCGTGTCCCATACCTCGTCGGCCGCTGCCGGCGAGTTGAGCAGGAACACGGCGTTGTCGGCCACCTTGTCGAGCATGTTGTAACGTTCAAGGAACACCGACTGGTGGCAGGCGACGAAGTTGGCCTCGTTGTCACCAATCAAATACGTGGAGCGGATCGGTTGCGGGCCGAAGCGCAGGTGCGAGACGGTGACCGCGCCGGACTTCTTCGAGTCGTACACGAAATAGCCCTGCGCAAACAGCTCGGTCGCCTCGCCGATGATCTTGATGCTGTTCTTGTTGGCGCTGACCGTGCCGTCACTGCCCAGCCCGTAAAACATGGCCTGGAAGGTGTCGGAGTGCACGTCGGTGCGGTACGTCGCATCCCAGTCGAGGCTTGTGTGCGTGACATCATCGTGAATGCCGATGGTGAAATGGTTCTTCGGCCGGCCGTTGTTGAGCTCATCGAACACGGCCTTGATCATGCCGGGCGTGAATTCCTTCGATGACAGGCCGTAGCGTCCGCCGACCACGCGCGGCATGCCGGCAAACCGCTCCCCACCGCTACTGCTGTATTCGGCCAGCGCCGTGACGATATCCTTGTATAAGGGCTCACCATCGGCACCGGGTTCCTTGGTGCGATCCAGTACGGCGATCTTGCGGGTCGTCGCCGGCAACGCCTGCACGAGGGCATGGGCATCAAACGGCCGGTACAGGCGCACCTTGAGCAGGCCGACCTGCTCGCCCTGGCGGTTCAGATAATCGATGGTTTCATGCGCGGCCTCGGCGCCCGAGCCCATGAGCAGCATGACACGCTCGGCCTGCGGATCACCGACATAATCAAACAGCCGGTAGGCGCGGCCGGTCAGGCCGGCAAACTCGTCCATGACCTGCTGCACGATGCCCGGCATCGCGGCGTAATACGGGTTCACGGTTTCACGGGCCTGGAAATACACATCCGGGTTTTGCGAGCTGCCGCGCAACACCGGCCGATCCGGTGACAGGGCGCGGGCGCGGTGCCCCTGGATCGCGAGTGGATCCAGCAGGGCCTTGCACGTATCGGCCTCAACCGGCACGAGCTTGGCCAGTTCGTGCGAGGTACGGAAACCGTCGAAGAAATGCAGCATCGGCACGCGGCCCCGCAGGCTCGCCGCCTGCGCGATCAACGCGAAATCCATGACCTCCTGAGGCGAATTCGCGGCGAGCATGCCGAAACCCGTGGCACGGGTTGCCATCACATCGCTGTGATCACCAAAAATGGACAGCGCCTGGCAGGCCAGCGAACGTGACGCGATATGGAACACGGTCGGTGTGAGTTCGCCGGCGATCTTGTACATGTTCGGGATCATGAGCAGCAGACCCTGCGAGGCAGTGAAGGTCGTGGTCAGCGCGCCGGCCTGCAGGGCACCATGGATGGCACCGGCCGCGCCGGCCTCACTCTGCATCTCGATAACCTCGGGCACTGTGCCCCACAGGTTGGGCTGGCCGTTGGCCGACCAGTCGTCGGCCCACTCGCCCATCGGCGAGGCAGGCGTGATCGGGTAGATCGCCACCACCTCGTTGCACAGGTGTGCCACCATCGCTGCGGCCTGGTTACCATCAATCGTGATCATCGTTGGACTGGCCACACTGCCCCCTCGCAGGAAACGGGTCTGTACTTCACTATAGTAACAATGACGGCACAGGAGAAATGATCTGGATCAGGATTTGCTCGGGTTAGTCAGGGGCCGACCCGTTCTTCCCTTTGCCAAACAGTTGCTATCTCATTGTTAAGCGGCCGCGCAGACCCGGTGACGACCACCCTCCCTGGCAGCATACAACCCGGCATGGGCACCCGCAACCAGGGCATCAATACTGTCTGCATCAACAGGAAATCTTCAGGAACAATCTAAAGCCATATGGGTTCCGGGCATAACTACCGGGCTTATTTTATGACTTAAACCATGACAGGCTTGTCGGGCGTAAGGTAATACTCGAGCAACTCGCGCACACTGGCGAGCTTGTCTCCGAGTGGCAGGGACTCCGAGCCGCGGAAAAACAGGCCCTTGTCGACGTTACCCCGCACGGCGGCCTGTAATTGCAGATCGATACAGAACTGTCCGCAATTGGGGTTGCCGTCTTTCAATCCGCAATGTGTTAAACATTCCACGCCCAGTGCACAGGTGCCCTTGCCCGGCCGGGCACGGAAACGTCGCTTCCCTTCGCGCTTCAGGTAACGCTCAAGCCACGGCGTCAACACGGCCCGTGCCGGCAGACCTGCCGTGCTCATGAAAGTGACGATGTCTTTCGGTCTGGCATTGAGCAGGACCTGCTTGAAATTCGGATGGGCGTCGCCTTCTTGTGTTACTGCGAATGGCGTACCGATTTGCGCCCCGCTTGCACCAAGGTCCAGTACTTCGCGTAAACGTTGCATGGAATTCACACCACCGGCCGCGATCAGGGGGATCGTGTTTCTGTCGATACCGAGCTGTTCGAAGATGGCAAAGATTTTTTCAAATACAGCACTGAAATCGAACCTGGCGCTATCCACTTCATCAAGGCGGGTGGCACCGAGGTGACCACCGGCATAACGCGGATGTTCAATCACAATTGCATCGGGCAGGCGGCCCTTGCGCAGCCATTTTTTCAGCACCGCACGCACACCACGTTCTTCTGACAGGATCGGAATCAATGCCACATCATCATAGCCTTCCGCCATATCAGGCAGGTCCAGCGGCAGACCAGCACCCATAATGATCGCCTCCGCACCGCTCTCACAAGCCTGGCGCACGAGTCGGGCGTGCATATCAACGGCCTTCATCACGTTCACGGCAACCATACCCTTGCCGTTGGCGATCTTCTTTGCGCTTTTAACTTCACGATCGAGTGCCTCGAGATTGAGCTCCTCGATCACGGCTTTATCGCGCACACGCCGGCCGCGCGCCCACAGGTCCTTGTGCAACACGCGCAGATCGACACTGGCAATCGTGCCGACCGCCCCCTCATGCGCAACATGGCCGGCCAGGCGATGGCCTGATACACCGACACCCATGCCGCCCTGGATGATCGGCAATAATGACTTTCCCTTTATGTTCAAGGAGGCTAACTGTGTCTGGATCATGTCTAAATACCTGCAAGGAAGGGGGACAACGCAGGGGAGTATATTTACGCGGCAAACAGAAAAGTTTGATCCAGATCAATGTGATTAAGAACAGGTAAAGAGTGATTGGTTGTGATATTGGATAGGAGAGCTTTTTTATTCATAATTGCCTTGCCTTGCCTTGCTCACAACGAGAGTTCTTCAATCTGCAGGCCGTAGCTACCATCCCTCAGTGTTTTCACGATTGTCACCGGTATGTTGTCCTTCTTGTAGTCAGCCAGGTTAACCAGCGTATTAGCACCGTAAGTTTTTTTGTCGGGGTCGAGCAGCAGGACCACGTTGGGCCGAAGGCGCAGGCCGGGGTTTTGCGCCATGACGATGGCGACTTCATCCGTGCTCAGTTCCACCAGTGAACCGGTCGGATAGGGGCTGAGTGTCTGGATGAAATATTCCACGAGGATCTCATCGAAAAAGTTGTCTTTCTGGTCGTACAGCATCTGCTCGGCCTGCGAGGGCGAGATAACCCTGGCGAACGGGCGCGGCGTCGTCACTGCCACGTAGAAATCGACAATACCGGCGATCTGGCCGAATAACGGGATCTGGCTACCGTGCAGGCCGGCAGGATAACCGCTGCCATTGAGCCGCTCATGGTGAGTACGCACAATATCCATGATATCCGTTGTGCAGTGTGGATCAGCCTCAAGAATCGACAGGCCATGTCCAACGTGGGTTTTCATCAGTTCCCAATCATCGTGGTCGAGGCGGCTATGTTTCTGCAACAGCTCGGTCGGTAAGGCCAGCTTGCCGACGTCCATAAGCATACAGCCCGTGGCCAGGGTACACAGATCCTGCTCCGTCATACCCATCCGCCGCCCCAGCGCCGTTGCCCAGACCGCCGCGCTCAACGAGTCCTTGTAAATAAACGAGTCGAATTTCCTGATCCGGGTCAGCCACAGGTAGGCATCGGGGTTTTTCAAGACACTGTTTACCATGATCTTGACAGGCTTCTCGATATCATCAAGCCGTAACTTGCTTTCCGCCTGTACGAGCGATTCGATCTCGGTGATCAGTTGCGAGATCGTTTCATGTGACTCGCGTACGGCAACAACTTCGTCCTGTGCCGCGACGGTGGTGTTGTACTTGATCCGGTGCAACATGTTCAAAGACTGGAGCGAACCTTCGTGGTCGTCGGGCAGCCGTTTCAGCACGATTTCCTCGTCGGGCACCATGATGTGGACATGCCTGGTGAGGCGTTGCAGTTCGTCGATTTCCTGCTGGCTATGCACCTCGAAGCCCTGGAACAGGAAGGGGGTTTCGCTCCAGGGGCGATCCAGGCTGGCGACATACATGCCGACTTCGATTTCGTTGGAAGGAATTTGCTTGACTGGCATACAGCTACTTTGCAGGGCTACGATGTTGAAATCAAATAGCCGGTACTGCTTGTCACCCCTTGATACACACCATCGGCTCGAGCCGGGCAACCTTGCGTGCCAGGCCGGCACTGTCCGCGGCCTGCACGACATCGCCGACATCCTTGTAGGCACCCGGCGCCTCTTCCGCGACGCCGCGCAACGACGGACTGCGGATAATGATGCCCTGATAGGCAAGATCATCGATGACCTTCCTGCCGCGCCATTTTTTCGTCGCGGCGCGGCGACTCATGCCGCGCCCGGCCCCATGGCAGGCCGAGCTGAAGGAACGGCATTCACCCTGCTCGGCACCGACGAGTATATAGGAGGCGGTACCCATCGTGCCGCCGATGATGACGGGCTGGCCAGTGGCACGCAGTGCCTCGGGGATTTCCTTGTGTCCCGGCCCATAGGCGCGGGTCGCGCCCTTGCGATGGATATAGAGTTGCCGCTGCACACCGTCGATTTCGTGTTCCTCGAGTTTGCAGGTGTTGTGCGAAACATCGTAGAGCAAGTCAAGGTGCGTACCGGCAAACACGGCAGCAAACGCCTCGCGTGTCAGGTGCGTGATGATCTCGCGGTTGGCCAGCGCACAGTTGATACCGGCACGCATCGCGCCGAGATAGGAGTGGCCAATATCCGATTTGATCGGCGCACAGGCCAGTTCCCGGTCAGGTAAATGAATGCCATGTTTCCCGGCGGCAATGACCATGGCACGCAAAAACTCGGTGCCGATCTGGTGGCCCAGGCCGCGTGAGCCACAATGGATGCTGACCACGACCTCGTCCTGCTTCAGGCCGAACCTGTCGGCGGTAACCGTGTCGTAGATCTCCGTGACCCGCTGTACCTCGAGGTAATGGTTACCGGACCCGAGTGTGCCCATTTCGTTACGCTGCCGTTTCTTCGCCAGTTGCGAGACCTGGCCCGGCTCGGCACCGGCCATGCAACCACCCTCTTCAATGCGCAGCAGATCAGCGGCTTCACCCCAGCCCTGCGCCACGGCCCATTTCGCCCCGCCACGCAGCATGTCTTCCATTTGCTGATCATTGAGATGGATCTGGCCGGTGCTGCCCAGGCCGGCCGGGATGCGATGATACAGGACATCGGCAAGGCGCTCCTTGACCGTCTCGACCTCGCTGGCATGCAGGCCGGTGAGCAGGGTGCGCACGCCGCAGGAGATATCGAAACCAACCCCCCCGGCGGAGATCACCCCCCCCTGATCGGCATCGAAGGCCGCAACCCCGCCGATCGGAAAGCCGTAACCCCAGTGCGCATCGGGCATCGCATACGATGCCTTGACGATGCCGGGCAAGGTGGCCACGTTGCAGACCTGCTCGTAAACCTTGTTGTCCATCTCCTCCATGAGTTGTTGCGAGGCATAGATGATGCCGGGCACGCGCATCTCGCCATGCGGCACGACATGCCATTCGTATTCTGACACCTGTACGAGTTTTCCCAGATCCATGCCCGTGCCCCCTAGACGTCCACCACGCACTGTGCGAGCCAGCGGCCCTGCTCATCCTGCCCGACCTTCAGTTCGGTGAAGGTCGCGCCCTTGATCTCGACAGCAGGCTGATGGCGTTGTTGCTCGACCGGTTCGCCCCAGGCCTTGCCACTGAGTGTATGGCCTTTGATGGCCAGTTCGAAACGCCCAAACAGCATCTTGCGTGTCGCCATTTCATAGACGAGGGCATTGAGCCAGTCGATCAGCAGGATCTCGTCATCCGGTGCCTGACAGTGTATCTCGACTGCATCAAGATTTTGAATGCTATCGAGATCCGTGATCGCCGCCGACATGGCCAGCGCGGCCTGCACAAATGCCTGCTCCTTGTCGTCGGCGATACCCCGTACCCCGATATCGGCGCCGTGATGAAAATGTTGCCAGTGCGCGGTCATGCTATATGCCCTGTCCCCGATTAGCCGGTAGTGGCCATCATTTCACGTACAAACCGGCCATTGCAATACTGCGTTATGCACGCGTTCGCCAGATATACAAATACCAGAAGACCGGGAAGGCAAATACGCCAAAAAACAACAGTAATATTGTCCATAATATTTTCATGTTTTGTTCAATCGACGTTGAACGAAAAAGGACAACCAGGTAAGTGACGATCAATGCCATGATTAATAACATGGTCGCCAGATGGGCAATAAATAATTTCAGGAACCAGTCATTGGCAAGTTCGGGTGATTCGGCAAAAGGTGGCATCATGGCGCCAAACACCATTGAGAAGGTAAAAACGAAAAAACCAATAAAATATAGCAACGGGATGATGCTTAGCAGGCCCAGTAATAATTTTACGGGTTTGTTCATTATTCCCCCTGTCCCCTGGCAACCGTATAGCCCCATAATAAACTTGGGGTTTAGCCGATCAACATCCTCACGCCCAGTACAGTCAGTAACAGGGCAAATATCCGTTTCAGCTTCGCTGCCGGTAATTTATGCGCGAGCTTCGCACCAAGGGGCGCCGTTAGGATGCTCATGATGACAATGCCGGCAAATGCTGGCCAGTATACATAGCCAAAGGCATAATCCGGCAAGCCGGTTTCATTCCAGCCTGTGAACACGTAGCCCATCGCACCGGCAAGCGCGATCGGCAGGCCGACCGCGGCCGAGGTTGCAACGGCCTTTTGCATGGCAACATTACACCAGGCAAGGAACGGCACGGTCATGGTGCCGCCACCAATGCCGACGATGGCGGAGATCGTGCCGATGCCCATCCCGGCCAGGGAGGTACCGGTCCATCCCGGCAGTTGCCGGTGCGGACCCGGTTTGGCATTCATCGCCATTTGCGCCGCAACCACGAGTTCAAACACACCGAAGAAGCTGCGCAGCACTGTCGACGACATAAAGTCGGCCAGCGCCGCGCCGATAAAGGTGCCGAGCATGATGCCCGGCGCAAGTTGCCGGAACACCTGCCACTGTACGGCGCCGTGTTGATGATGCGCACGCATCGAGGAGATCGAGGTAAAGATGATCGTCGCCAGCGAGGTGCCAACGGCCAGGTGCACGATCACCTCGGGGGCAAAGCCCTGCTGCGAAAAAATGTAGACGAGTACAGGCACGATGATCAGCCCGCCACCAACCCCGAGCAGGCCGGCGACCACCCCGGCAAATGCGCCGAGCAACAGGTAACCGCCCCATTCAAACCACATGCACTGTCATCCTGCCATCCATTGCTGTATTACATTGAATACCTGGTACAGTAGAAATGACGTTGAGGCGAACACCCCCACCACCGGCAGCCACAACGGCACCTTGAAACCGTCAAACACGGGTTCGCGTATCTTGACGCGCCACAGACTCAGGCTGATCAGGGTAAAGACGGTCATCGTAATGAAGCTGGTCAGTTTGGCCAGGGTGACGAGCGGCAACCATAAAGCCAGCGCAAGCACTGTGATGACAATAAACGCCGTCGCATTCAATGGTGTCCGCGTACTGATATGAACGCGCGCAAACCAGTCATGCAACCACCCCTGTGCACTCATGCCGTATAACACGCGCGTGGCCATGATGATCTGCACGAGAATACCGTTCATGACGGAGAGCAGGCCGATCAGGGAGATCAGCACGGCCCGGTCGCCGCTCGCCTGGGCATACAGATCGGCGAGGGGGGCCTCGCTGGTAACGAGCAACTCCCGCGGCAAACCGATATTCGCCGTCATCGCAACCACCAGGTACAGGACTGTCGTGATCACGAGTGCGAGCATGATCGCCTGTGGCAGCGTCTTGCTCGCGTCTTTGACTTCCTCGGCGACATTGACCATATCCTCGAACCCGACAAAGGCATAAAAGGCGATAAAGGCACCGAGCAACACGCCCTGCCAGGCCAGCACATCCATGCCCGGCCAGAGCATATCGATGTTTGCGGGGATAAGCGCGACACTGTCGCGCGCCGCCCAACACACGATCACGAGCCCGGCGATCTCCACCACGGTCAGTAGCGCGGCAAATCCGACCGACTGGTTGATGCCCCAGGCGGCGAGTGCACCCAAGCCTATAATAAGTATGGATATAGCGAGAAAATCCGGCAGGACGATGAAACGATCCAGATAGCCAACAAAACCGTTCGCCAGCGTCGCTGTCGAGACGAGGCCGATCACGATGATCAACAGGCCGACCAGTTTTGCCAGCCATGGCCGACGGAATGCTTGCAGGATATACACAGCTTCACCGGCACTGCGCGGGTAACGTGACACGAGTTCCGCATAACTGAAAGCGGTAAAGGCGGCGAGGATCGCCGCCACGATAAAAGCCAGTGGCGTGAAGTGCCCCGCCTCGCCGGCAACCTTGCCAACCAGTACGTAGATCCCGGCACCGATGATCGTGCCCAGCCCGTAAAACGTGATCAGTGGCAGGGAGAGGCTGCGTCGCAGGGAAACCTTTTCGGTCATATTATTTCCAGGTGTTTTGGACAGGCTAATCGAGCCCCCGCTGGTGATGCAAGCCACCGGGCCGCAGTGGCATAGTCCGCCATCACCGTTATAATGGAATATATCAAGGAGTCATATTATTCCCATGGCACGCATCGCCAAAATGCTTTTCGGTACAGGTCTGCTGCTCGCACTCATGATGGGCGCAATCGGCGTAGTACATGCCGCTGACCGCGTTGAACAACGCAAGGACTTTCTCGAGGCCCGCAAGGCAATCCGCGAGGGTGCGCTCACGAAATACAACACGCTGCTTGCCCGCCTCGATGACTACCCGCTACGCCCCTATCTTGAATACGAATACCTGAAACGCCGCCTGCATAAACGCACGCACACCGCAGCCGTGCGCGCGTTCCTTGAACAACAGGAACAGACGCCGGTAGGCAGGCGCCTGCGCGGCAAATGGCTACAGACACTCGCCAAACAGGGGCGCTGGCAGGCTTACCTCGACGATTACCGTGACCTGAACAGCACGACACTCGACTGTTACCGCGCCCGCGCCATGCAAAATACCCGGCACGCGGAAACCGATACCGCTGTGCTCGCCCTGTGGCAGATCGGCAAGTCACAACCTCGGGCCTGCGACAAGGTCTTCGATACCTGGCGCGCGCAGGGCAAGGCCACACCGACTGCGATATGGCAACGCATCCGCCTCGCCATGCACAAGCGCAAGCCGAACCTGGCGCGCTACCTGGCGAAGTTTCTCGGCCCCGAAGAGCGTGAGTGGGTGGAACGCTGGCGGCGTATGTATCGCCAGCCGGCAAAAATGCTTGGCCACAAAAACTACCGTGACGACACGCCGCTGGTACGCGAGATCGTGTTGCATGGCCTGGAGCGCCTCGCGCGTATCGATGCGGGCGAGGCGGCCAAACGCTGGGCAGGCATCCGGCAGCAGTACAGCTTCACCGACAGGGACCGTGGCCGGATCCAGCGCACCATTGCCCTGCATGCCGCAACGCAACGCCTGCCCGAGGCCTGGCAGTTGTTCGATGCCGTGCCGGCCGAGTGGCGCGATGAAAAGACCCATACCTGGCGCGTACGCAGTGCGCTGAACATGCAGGACTGGCAGGCCGTCGAACGCGCGGTGCAGGAATTGCCTGAAAGCATGCGGCTTGATGACGACTGGCAATACTGGCAGGCCCGCGCCGAGGAACAGACCGGCCGGACAGAACAGGCCAGGCAGCGCTTTGCCGTGATCGCCAACGAGGCCAGCTACCACGGCTTCCTCGCCGCGGATCGCCTCAAGCTGCCCTATACCCTCGATGGTCAACCCATCGCGCACACGAACAGGGAACTCGATGCGCTGGCCAGTCGTGCCGGCTTTACCCGCGCCTACGAGTTGTACCAGCTCGGCATGACAGTCGATGCACGGCGGGAATGGCAGGCGGCGATCAAGCCCCTGCAATCGCGTGAACTCGAACTTGCCGCCGTGCTGGCCCATCGCTGGGGCTGGCACGATCGTGCCGTACTCACCGCCGGACGTGCCGGCCATTACACCGACCTGCGACTACGTTTCCCGATTGTGTTTGAAAAACAGGTCTTGAAGAACGCGAAAACCAACCGCATCGACCCGGCCTGGGTGTTCAGCATCCTGCGTCAGGAAAGCGCCTATATGACCGATGCGCGTTCCCATGCCGGCGCCCTTGGCCTCATGCAACTCATGCCGCGCACGGCACGCAGCGAGGCCAAACGCCTCAAGCTACGCGTGCGCAATCAATACGAGATCCTGCATGTTGATAACAACATCCAGCTTGGCACGGCCCATCTGAAATCCGTGCTGGAAAGACATAATGGCCACCTGCCACTGGCCACGGCAGCCTACAATGCCGGCTCGTACCGTGTGCGCAGCTGGTTGCCCGAAATCGCGGCCGTACCGGCCGATGTCTGGATAGAAACCGTGCCGTTTAATGAAACCCGCAAGTATGTA
This sequence comes from Granulosicoccaceae bacterium, assembly GCA_050122215.1. GTDB lineage: Bacteria > Pseudomonadota > Gammaproteobacteria > AKS1 > AKS1 > JASFJH01. Next base: position 23,057 of record JASFJH010000002.1, read on the forward strand.
AAGAAGATCATGGCGACCACGGCGATCTTTGAAAAACATCTGGACCAACCTGTAACACCCCTGCAACGGCGCATGCCGGATATCGCGCCCAGATCCTGAAGATCGTGTTCAATTCCTGCAGAAACAGGGTTATGGTGAACAAATGAAACGTGTATGCGTACTCGGCGGTAGCGGCTTCGTCGGCCAGTCACTGTGCAAGGCACTCGTCAACAAGGGCTGGCTGGTGCGCGTGCCCTCGCGTCGTGCATTGCCACCGACTGATCCGTTACGCGCCCTGCCCGGCGTCGAAACCCGTCAATGCGATATCCATGACCCGCTCGTCCTGCGCGAACAGTTCGCCAATTGCGATGCCGCGATCAACCTGGTCGGCATTCTCAATGAAAGCGGTTCGGATGGCAGTGGCTTCCGGCGCGCGCATGTCGAACTCACGCGCAAGGTCATCCATGCCTGTGGGGAAAGCAAAGTGCCGCGCCTGTTACACATGAGCGCGCTGCACGCAAATGCCGAACATGGCCCGAGTCATTACCTGTTCAGCAAGGGTCAGGCCGAGGAATTACTGGTCGAGGCAGGCAAACGTGGTCTGGCCGTAACCCGCTTCTGCCCGTCGATCATCTTCGGCCCGGGTGACAGCTTCTTTAATCGCTTTGCAGGCCTGTTACGCTTTGCGCCGGTGTTCCCGCTGGCCTGCCCGGAGGCACGCTTTGCCCCCGTGTACGTGGAAGATGTCGTGCGGGCGTTTGTCATGTCACTCGATGATAATGAAACCATCGGTGAGCGTTACGAACTGTGTGGTCCCAACGTCTATACGCTGCGTGAACTGGTTGCCTACACGGCGAAGACCTGTGGCATGAAGCGGCTCATTATCGGTCTTAACGACACTGCCTCGTCGCTGCAGGCACGCATGCTCGGCCTGTTGCCGGGCAAGCCCATGAGTTATGACAACTACCTGTCGCTGACCGTCGACAGCGTCTGCGAAAAGGGTTTCCCGTTACGCTTCGGTATCGCGGTGGCGCTCGAG
>JASFJH010000003.1:0-22945 GCA_050122215.1 Granulosicoccaceae bacterium
CATGCCGTGCAGGTCGCCATCATGAGCGAGTCACTGTTTGCCGCACAACAGATCCTGCTTGAGCCGGCGGGCCTGGGCGAGATGGAACTTGAACGCGTGCTGGATCGCCTCATGCAGCATGATGTGGATAATGCCGATCTGTATTTCCAGTTAAGCCGGCACGAATCGTGGACGCTTGAAGACGGTGTCGTCAAGGAGGGCCGGTACAACGTTGACCAGGGCGTCGGCGTGCGTGCGATCAGTGGTGAGAAAACCGGTTTTGCCTATTCCGATGAAATCCTCATGCCGGCGCTGGAGCAGGCCGCCGGTGCCGCGCGTGCCATTGCCCGCAGTGGCGGCAGTAGCCGCGTGCAGGCCTGGAACTCGGTGCATGCGACGCGCCTGTATGTACCGGATGACCCGCTCGAGTCGCTAACCGCCGCACAGAAGATTGCGCTGTTGCAGGCCGCCGACAGTGCTGCACGTGCAGCCGACCCGCGTGTACAGCAGGTGATTGCCTCGCTGTCCGCGGTGCATGACGTCGTGCTTGTGGCAGCCAGTGACGGCACGCTGGCCGCGGACATCCGGCCGCTCGTGCGCATGAACGTGAGTGTTATCGTGGAACAGGACGGTCGCCGCGAGCAGGGCTCGCACGGCGGTGGCGGCCGCTTTGGTTATGAATATTTTATTAGCGGTGGTTATGCCAGGGCCTATGCCGAGGAAGCTGTGCGCCAGGCGCTGGTGAATCTCGATGCGCGGGAAGCACCGGCCGGTACGATGACGGTGGTGCTCGGGCCGGGCTGGCCAGGCGTGTTGTTACATGAAGCGGTCGGGCATGGTCTCGAGGGTGACTTCAACCGCAAGGGCAGCTCGGCGTTTTCCGGCCGGATCGGGCAGCAGGTCGCGTCAAAGGGTGTCACCGTGATCGATGACGGCACGCTCAAGGATCGGCGCGGTTCGCTCAGTGTTGACGATGAAGGCACCGAGCCGCAGCAAACCGTGTTGATCGAAGACGGTGTGCTCAAGGGCTATATGCAGGACAAGCTCAATGCACGCCTCATGGGTGTGGCCCCGACCGGCAATGGCCGGCGCGAGTCCTATGCCTGTTTACCGATGCCGCGCATGACTAATACCTACATGCTCGGCGGTGACCGTGAACCCGAGGAGATCATCCGCTCGGTGAACAACGGCCTGTACGCAGCGAACTTTGGTGGTGGGCAGGTCGATATCACCTCGGGCAAGTTCGTGTTCTCTGCGAGCGAGGCCTACCTGATTGAAAACGGCAGGATAACGGCGCCGGTGAAGGGCGCCACACTGATTGGTAACGGCCCCGATGTCATGAACCGGGTCAGTATGATTGGCAATGACATGCAACTCGATTCCGGTGTCGGCACCTGCGGCAAGGAAGGCCAGAGCGTGCCGGTCGGGGTCGGACAACCGACCCTGCGGCTTGATGCGATCACGGTGGGCGGGACCAGTGCATGACCTACGCAGGATTGAACACAGCGCACCAGCTTGTCGGTGTCCATGACGAGGGCGCCGTACTCGAGCTCGAGGATGGTTCGCGCTGGCAGGTCTATGCAGGCTTTGTCACCATCAGCGGGATGTGGGCAGCTGATGAAATGATCCGGGTCAAGACCAACCGCAACCCGGAATACCCGTACACGCTGATCAATGTGCACCGCAATGAACAACTCGAGGCGGCTTGCCTGGCGGAGGGGCAGCAGGCATGAAACTGCGCTGGTTTGTGCTCGCGGTAATACTCGTTGGCACCTACCAGTATTTCAATACGCGCGCGTTACAGCAACCGGACGGCGTGCTGGCCCCGGAGGCGCCTGTGCAACGTGCGTTGAGCAATGCGGCGGCCTTTACGCAAGATGAATTTTTGATCCTGCCGCAGGCCGAATTCGAGATTACGGCGCGGGTGCTCTCAAAAGAGAATTACCGGTTTGGCCGGGAAGCAGAGTTGTCGCCGATTGACCTGGCACTGGGCTGGGGACGTATGTCGGACCAGCAGGTGCTCGACAAGTTCGAGATCTCGCAAAGTGGTCGGTTTTATTTCTGGCGCGTGAAGGAATACCCGATCCCACGCCAGGAGATCATCGCAAGCAGTGCCAACATGCACATGGTACCGGCCAGTGACGAGGTTCATGAGGTACTCGGTGATGTGCGCGAGGGACACGTGGTGCGCCTGCGTGGTTACCTCGTGAATGTCCGCGGCAAGGATGGCTGGCACTGGAACACGTCCCTGCAGCGCACCGATACAGGGAACGGCGCCTGCGAACTGATCTGGGTCGAGCAGGCCGAGATCGTCGGCTAGCTGGCAAGGAGATCACGCAGGTAGCGGAACAGCTCGCGGGCGGCCTGTTTTTGCCTGGCCTCGCTGAGCTTCTGATTGCGCGCATTGCGTAACAACTGGCGCAGCAGTTGCCGGTCGGCATCGGGATGCTCGTCGAGCAGGCCGCCGAGGGCAGGGTCACCTTCGTCGAGCAGGCGATCCCGCCATTGTTCGACGCGGTGGAAGGCGCGGACGGACTCGTGATGCGGTGCCGCCAGTTGTTCAAGCGTGTCGCGGATCGCATCGGCATCCGCTTCGCGCATGAGCTTGCCGATGAACTTGAGCTGGCGCTTGCGGCCGCCGCGCTGGTTAATCGACTGGCATTCGCGGATGGCCTGCCGCAGCCGGTCATCGAGCGGTAGCCTGGCGAGGGTACTGGCGGGCAGGTCAACGAGCTGCTCGCCGAGTGCGGTCAGTGCAAGCATGTCGCGTTTGCGTTGCGATTTACTGGGCCGATCATCAATGTGATCATCGGCGTCAAAACCGGATTGGGACTCGTCGTTATCGTGCATGGCGGTGTGTCTGTAAAACGAACTGAAGCTTAACAGGGTTGAGGACGAATGTCGGCAACAAACGAAATGCAAACAGGGGCTAGTGAAACAAACCTGCCGGATCAGCAAGCGCTGGAGAACCTAGTGGGTGGGGTACTCGATACGGCGCGTGCGCAGGGGGCGGATGCGGCCGAGGCCGCGGTCAGTGCCGAGTCGGGTCTGAGCGTGACCGTGCGCATGGGTGAAGTCGAAACCATCGAGTTCAACCGCGACAAGGGGCTGGGTATCACGGTGTACATGAATGGCCGCAAGGGGTCAGCCAGCACCACCGATTTTACCCCGGCCGCCTTGCAGCGCACCGTGCAGGCGGCCTGCGACCTGGCCCGCTATACGGCCGAAGACCCGTGTGCCGGGCTGGCGCCGGCGGATCGTATGGCGACCGTCTTTCCTGACCTGGAACTGTGCCACCCCTGGTCGCTTGGCGCGGAGCAGGCCGTCGCGCTGGCGCGCGAGTGCGAGGCCGCGGCGCTTGACTATGACGCTCGCATCAACAATTCCGAAGGCGGCTCGGTCTCGAGCCACGAATCCTGTCGCGTGTATGCCAACACACATGGCTTCGTCGGCAGCAAGGCCTCGACCTATCACAGTGCCTCATGTGCCGTGATTGCCGAGCAGGACGGGGCGATGGAGCGCGATTACTGGTACGACGTAAATCGTGAACCCGACAAACTCATGGCTATGGCTGACCTGGGCCGGCAGGCTGCGCAGCGTACCGTGTCACGCCTCGGGGCACGGCAGTTGTCGACACGCAAGGTCCCGGTTATCTACAGTGCCGATGTGGCGGTCAGCCTGCTCGGGCACTTTGTCGGTGCCGTGCGCGGTTCAAACCTGTACCGCAAATCATCTTTCCTGCTCGACAAACTTGGCGAGCAGATATTCCCGGAATGGTTACGCATCCACGAGCAACCGCTGCTGAAGCGCGCGCTCGGCAGTGACGCGTTCGATCATGAGGGGGTGGCCACACAGGCACGTGACCTTGTGACAGGCGGTGTGCTGCAGGGCTACGTCCTGAACCAGTATGCTGCCTGCCGCCTCGGCATGCAGACCACGGCGAATGCCGGTGGCACACATAACCTGACTGTTGATACCGGTGACAAGGATCTGCCGGGCCTGCTCGCCGAAATGGGCACAGGACTGCTCGTGACCGAACTCATGGGCTCGTCCGTGAATATGGTAACAGGCCACTATTCGCGTGGTGCGGCCGGCTTCTGGGTGGAAAATGGTGAACTGGCCTATCCGGTCGCGGAGATCACCGTGGCCGGTAATCTTGCCGACATGTTCAAAAACATCGTCAGTATCGGCAAGGATATCGATACCCGGCGCAGCACGCGTACCGGTTCCATCCTGATCAGCGAAATGACGATTGCCGGTGAATAAGTTGGCAGTCGTCACTCATCAGTAGTCAGAACAGTTATTTCTAGACAAGGAACAGGGTCGCGAGGCCGAGAAAGGCAAAGAAACCGATCATATCGGTCACCGTGGTCAGCACCACGCCCCCACCTAGCGCCGGGTCCGCGCCGAGTTTACGCAACATGACCGGGATCAGCGCTCCGGCAATCGCGGCGGTAATCAGGTTGATGATGATGGCAGCACCGATGATCACGCCCAGTTGCACATCGCCAAACCAGCCGATCGCCACCGCGGCGACGATCAGCGCCCAGATCAGACCGTTGAGGATACCGACGGCGAGTTCCTTGCGTAACAGGCGGCGGGCATTCGCGCCCGTGATTTGCCCGAGTGCCATGCCACGGATAACGAGAGTCAGGGTCTGGCTGCCGGCAATCCCGCCCATACTCGCGACCACCGGCATAAGTATGGCCAGTGCAACGAGTTTCTGAATCGTCGTGTCGAACAGACCGATCACCCACGATGCCGCCAGCGCGGTGAGCAGGTTGATGCCGAGCCAGAAGGCGCGGCGCCGGGATGAGCGGATGACCGGCGCGAACATGTCATCCTCTTCATTCAAACCGGCCATGCGCATGAGAGAGTGATCGGCGTCCTCGCGGATCACATCGACCACGTCATCAACCGTGATGCGACCGAGCAGGATGCCGTCCTCATCGACAACCGGCGCAGAGACGAAGTCACGGTGGGCGAACAAGGTGGCCACATCGCTGTCTTTCATCTCGGCCGGGATCCCCTCGAAGGCATTGTCGAGCAGGTCGCCGATGCTTAGCTGCGGCTCGCGGGTCAGCAACAGCGTGAGCGCTACGACACCGAGGTAACGGTTGTTGCGATCGACAACGATCAGGCTGTCGGTCATTGGTGGCAATTCACCCTTTTTGCGCAGGTAACGAAGTACCACGTCGACGGTGTGCTCCGGGCGTACCGTGAGCATGTCGGTATTCATGATACCGCCGGCCGTATCCTCCGGGTATGACAGTACCGCTTCAAGACGTTGCCGATCCTGTTCGTCCATCGATTGCAGGACCATCTGGATATCGGGATCTGTCAGGTCCTGGACGAAGTCGGCCAGGTCATCGATGTCTTCAAGGGTCTCGGATACCGCGATCAGTTCCGCGGGTTCCATTTCCTGGATTAAGTGGCCACGGATATCATCATTGACCTCGAGCAGTACATCACCGTGCACCTCGGGATCGACGAGTCGCCAGATGAAATCGCGTCTTTCCGGAGGCAGGGACTCGAGCAGGTGGGCAATTTCCGCCGGGTACATGCCCGTGAGCATGACCATGGCACGATCCAGGTCCTGCGTTTCGAAGGCTTCGGAGAACCGTTCCAGCAGATCCTGTTGTTCCGATTTTTCGATATCGTTTTCGGACATGCTTCGGTTCCCGTACTGCAGGCGGCTGTTATTGATATTGAAACTATTCTACCCGTCCCCGCACGGGCTTGCACGCCAGGCGGATCACATGGCAGCAGTATTACAAAGGCGTTTCAGAAAGACAGCTGGTTGAGCTTGTCGATGATCTTTTCGATTTCGCTTTGTAGGCCACCACGCAGCGCCTTGCGCGCGTGCTTTTCAAGCACATCAAGTTTGCTGGTATTGACCAGATGCTTGACCTCGAACAGCGCGGAGGGGTGCATACTGAATTCGCGCAGACCAAGCCCGAGCAACAGCCGGGTCAGACGCGGATCGCCGGCCATTTCACCGCACATGGAAACCGGGATGCCGGCCTTCTTACCGGCCCGTATCGTGGTGTGGATGAGTTGCAGTACGGCCGGGTGGAGCGGGTCGTACAGGTAACTGACTTCGTCATCGATACGGTCAATGGCCAGGGTGTACTGGATCAGGTCATTGGTGCCGATCGACAGGAAATCGAGCTGACGGGCAAACTGCGCGGCCAGCAGTGCCGCGGCGGGCACCTCGATCATACCACCGACCGGAATATCCGGGTTGAACTTCTTGCCCTCGGCGGTGAGTTGGCGCTTGGCCTCGTCGATCAGCGCCATCACCTGGTTCAACTCGGTCAGGTTGGACAGCATAGGGATCATGATCCGCAACGGGCCCTTCGCCGAAGCCCGTAGCATCGCGCGTAGCTGTGGCATGAACAACTCGGGATCGCGCAGGCACAGGCGTACCGCGCGCAGGCCTAGTGCCGGGTTGTAACTGGCCGGTTTGCTGGCCGGTCCGGCATCGACCTGTTTATCGGCGCCAAGGTCGAGGGTACGTATCGTGACCGGCGCACCTTTCAGGGCATTGACGACTTTGACGTAGGCGTGAAACTGCTCTGTTTCATCCGGTGTGTCGTCGCGATTCATGAACAGGAACTCGGTACGATACAGGCCGATGCCGTCGGCACCGACACGGCGCACCGCGGCAATGTCTTCCGGTAACTCGATATTGGCATGCAGGCTGATCGGGGTACCGTCCAGCGTGATTGCCGGCTGCCCCTTGAGCTTGCGCAGTTCGCTCTGGCGTTTCTTTTCTTCGCGCTGCAAGCGCCGGTACTGGCGTTCAACAAGCTCGTCGATGTCGGCAATTACGGTGCCTGCCTCGCCATCCATCGCAATCGGTTCATCGTTCTGGATATAGCGTTGTGCATGTCGCAGGCCGACAATTGCCGGGATGCCGAGACTGCGGGCCAGGATCGCGGTATGCGAGGTAGGGCCGCCATACTCGGTGATGAAACCGGCAATGCCATAGTGTTGCATGAGCACGGCATCGGCCGGAGTCAGGTCATCGGCTACCAGGATATAACCTTCAAGGCGGCTGCCCAGTTCCATCTGGCTTTGTTCTGACTCATCCAGCAGCAGGTGCTGGACACGGTTGACGACATGGTCGATATCATCTTTGCGCGTGCGCAGGTAAGGGTCGTCCATCTCCTCGAAGACGCGCACGATGGCATCACGTTGTTCCTTGAGCGCCCACTCGGCGTTGTACTGCTGGTTCTTGATCAGGTTAACCGGTTCATCCGACAACATCGAGTCTTCGAGCATGAGCAGGTGCGTGTCGATAAACGAAGTGATATCGGCCGGGGTGTCGGTCGGGATATGTTTACGCACCGCCTTGAGTTGCGCGCGTGCCAGCTTGATGGCATGCCGCAGGCGCTCCACCTCATCATCAATATATTGCTTGGGGATGAGGTACTCGGGGATATCGAGCTGATCACGCAGGACCACATGGGCCTTGCCGATGACAATGCCCCTGGATGCACCGACGCCACTGAGGAAGATGCTCATTACTCATCCTCGCCGAATCTGTCATTGACGAGTTCGCTCAGGGCGGCAGTCGCCTGCTCGGCATCCTCGCCTTCAGCATGTAGCGTGAGGGTCGTGCCTTTGGAAGCAGCCAGCATCATAACCCCCATGATGCTTTTGCCATTGACCTTGCGGTGCTCATGCTGCAGTTGAATATCGCTGTTGAAGCTTGTGGCAAGTTGAACAAACTTTGCCGCGGCACGCGCGTGCAGGCCAAGTTTATTACTGATCGTCAGGGTTGCTTCAGTCATGTTCCGCCCCCGTTCCCTGGCAGGTTACGACCCCGTCACGCCCACCACTGACTGCCTTCTGGACGAGTTCGTCGAGATCAAGCCGCGGATAGTTCAGTACCCGTACGAGCATTGGCAGGTTAACACCGCCGACTATGCGCACGTCTTGTTGCCGGGCGAGTTTGCAGGCGATATTGCTGGGTGTTGAACCGTACATATCAGTCAGTATAAGTGTGCCTTCCGGATGGTTCGCAAGCAGTTCACGTGCCTGACTGATAAGCTTTTCCGGGTCGTCACTGCTGTTAACCTGCAGCACATCGACAGGCATGGGGCAGCTGCCGAGCATGGTCGTGGCGACATCGGCCAGTGCCTGACCGATAGTGTTATGGGTAATGATGAGCAGACTGACAGACATACCTGTGTACCGTTTATTATTTGTTACTGTTCTTGTTGATGTATTGTGTCTGGCGTGCCACGAACGCCTCTGCCGCATTATAGCCTTTCAGGGCAAGAATATGATTGCGAACAGCGACCTCAACGAGCACGGCAAGGTTGCGTCCCGGTGCTACCGGCAAGGTAACCTGTTCAACCTCGACGCCAAGTACGGAGCGGATCTGGTGGATACCACGCAAGCGGTCAATCTCTAGTAGCTGTTGGTCAGACATTTTCTGCAGGTTTACGATCAGGCGAAGATACTTGCTTTCCTTGATTGCACTGTCCCCAAACATGGCCTGGATATTCAGGACGCCGAGGCCACGCACTTCGAGAAAATGTTTGATTGCCGGTGGACAGCTACCACTGACAATATCCGGCGCAATACGTGCGAATTCAGGTGCGTCATCGGCGATCAGACGATGACCACGCGTCACCAGTTCCAGGGCAAGTTCACTTTTACCCACGCTGCTCTCGCCGGTCAGCAAGACACCGATACCACTTACTTCAAGAAACACGCCATGCAGGGTGGTGCGATTGGCGAGTGAATAGGAAATATAGTATTGCAGGTTATTCACCAGCATCTGGCTGCCATGCGGTGAACTGAACAGCGGGATGCCGGTGTTTTGCGAGAGGGCAATGAAATCGTCAGGAGTCTCGATATTGCTGGCGAACACGATACACAAGGGGTTGCCTGCAAAAAGATTGTTCAGGGCCGAGTTGCGTTCGCGGGGATCGAGGCCATCGAGGTATTCCAACTCGCCCTTGCCCAGTACCTGGATACGGTGCGGATGGATGAAATTCAGGTGGCCGACAAACGACACGTCCGGGACCTCCGCTTCCTCGGTCCGGGCGGTTTCAAACTGGATATAGCGATCATCGCCAGTACCACCACAGACATGCGTTAACGCAAGCTTCTTGCGGTAGGTGTCGAACAGTTCTTTTACACTTATATGTGTCTGCATGTTATGTGGTTTGTGGCTGCCATTGAGTCAGCAAGACAAAGAGGTCACCGGGCGACTGTGCCTTGCGCAGTTTGTCGCAATAGCTCTCATCACTGAACATCTCTGCCAGGCGGGCAAGAATCCGCAAGTGTTCATCGGTAGACTCTTCGGGGACAAGCAGGGCAAACATCAGGTCAACGGGGGCATTGTCGATGGCATCATAATCGATGCCATCGACAAGCTGCAGAAAGGCGCCAATAGATTGTTTGCTGCCTTTTATCCTGCCATGTGGTATGGCGACACCATGGCCTATGCCGGTACTGCCGAGCCGCTCCCGCGACAGCAGGCTGTCAAAGATCTCACCTGGCGACAGGTTACTGTCGGCGCCGGTGATCAGCTCACTGATCTGTTCCAGCGCACGTTTCTTGCTTGCCGGTGAGGCGCCAGTGGCAATACGGTCAACGGTCAGAATGTCGGCAATGTCCATGGTCTTGCGGGCAGTATATGTTGGTTTATTCGAATGATTGGTTTTTGGCGCGACCTTCGGAGCGGTGATGGTCGTTCATTTTTTCCTTGTGCTTGAGCACCTGGCGATCAAGCTTGTCCGCGAGGGCATCAATCGCCGCGTACATGTTTTCATCTTCGGCGTTCGCGAACAGGTTACCACCACTGACATGAAGGGTTGCTTCAGCCTTCTGGATTTTCTTCTCAACAGTGAGGACAACGTGGGTATTGGTAACGTGATCGAAATGGCGTTCAAGGCGATCAAGTTTACTGTTTACATAGTCCCGGAGTGCGTCAGTAACGTCAATGTGATGGCCGGTAATGTCTAGATTCATGAGCGTACTCCTGTATAGGTCATTAAAGCAGAGACTACATCAATCGCTTGCGTTCATTGGACGGAGGGATAGACATAGCCTCGCGGTATTTGGCCACGGTACGTCGGGCCACATTGATACCCTGTTGCGACAACTGGTCAGCGATCTTGCTGTCGCTCAAGGGCTTGCGTGGTTCTTCTGCGGCAATCAGCTTCTTGATGAGTGCACGGATTGCCGTGGAAGAACATTCTCCGCCATTTGCCGTGCTGACGTGGCTGGAGAAGAAATATTTGAGTTCATAAATGCCGCGCGGGGTATGCATGTACTTGCGCGTGGTGACACGCGAGATAGTTGATTCATGCATGCCGACGGCTTCGGCGATATCATGCAGGACAAGTGCCTTCATCGCTTCCTCGCCGTGCTCGAGAAAACCGCGTTGCCGTTCAACGATGCAGGTCGCGACCTTGAGAAGAGTCTCATTGCGGCTTTGCAGGCTTTTTAAAAACCAGCGTGCCTCCTGCAGGTTATCCTTGAGGAAAGTATTGTCCTTGCTGTTGTCTGCGCGTCGAATCATCGCGGCATAGGTGCTGTTGATGCGCAGCTTCGGCGCGGAATCGGGGTTGAGTTCGACCTTCCACACGCCCTTGTCCTTGCGCACATACACATCCGGCACAATGTACTCGGTACGGGCATTCGTTATCTGGCCACCCGGGCGCGGGTTCAACGACGTTATCAGTTGCACCACGGCCTGCAGCTGATTTTCGTCGAGCTTCATGCGACGCATGATCTGTGCATAATCGTGCCCCGCCAGCAGCTCGAGGTGATCGTTGACAAGCCTGAGCGCTTCATTCAGCCAGGGGGTAGCCGGGTCCAGTTGCTGTAATTGCAGCAACAGGCATTCACGCAGGTCTCGCGCGGCGATACCGGGCGGGTCAAAGTTCTGGATCTGGCGTAACACGGCCTCGATTTCATCGGCCTCGAGCTCGGGCAGTTGCGGTGTCAGGCTGTCTAACAGTCCCTCGACAGTGCTGTCGAGATAACCGTCATCGTTGATCGCATCGATGATAGTGGTGGCAATCTGCGCATCGTCATCCGAAAACGGGGTCATGCTCATTTGCCACATCAGATGTTCATGCAGGCTTTCGCTGCTCTGGGCGCTGGCATCGTAGTCACGGCTGCTGTAGTCGCTGTCAGCAGATGCACTGCCCTGGTACAAGGTGGGTTCGTAAATATCATCCCAGGCGGTATCGACCGGTAACTCATCCGGGATCTCGGACGGGGACTGCAGGTCGACGTCGGTCTCGGCAGCGGCGTTATCGGCCCGGTCAGGTGCCTCGTCCATTTGCTTGTCACCGGCGGCCTCGGCACGTTGTTCCGTTTCACCCGCTTCCTCGGCTTCAAGCATGGGGTTTGACTCAAGTGCTTCCTGAATTTCTGCACTGAGTTCAAGTGAGGATAGCTGCAGCAGGCGGATGGCCTGTTGCAACTGCGGGGTCATGGTCAGGTTTTGGCCAAGACGCAGCTGGATCGACTGCTTCATTAGGGTCCGAAATCAGTTGGCTAATAAGGGCATACAATTGCGTTGATACACAAACACATTCTAGCGCAAATATCGTGCCAGTACAGGTTTAAAGCGTGAAATGATGGCCGAGATAGACCTCCCGCACCTGCTCGTTTTCGAGCAATTGCGCGGGGCTGCCTTCGGCAATCACCTTGCCGGCATTCATGATGTAGGCGCGCTCGCAGATCCCCAGTGTTTCCCGCACATTGTGGTCGGTGATCAGCACACCGATACCGAGATCACGTAAGTGTTTGATTATCGAGTTGATGTCGATAACAGACAGTGGATCAACACCGGCAAACGGTTCGTCGAGCAGGATGAAATGGGGCTTCGTGGCCAGGGCCCGGGCGATCTCGACGCGGCGCCGCTCACCGCCGGACAGGCTCTGGCCGAGACTGTCGCGAATACGGGTGATGTGCAGCTCCTCGAGCAGGGCCTCGGTTTCATATTCCTGCTGTTCGGGCGGCAGGCCGTTCGCCTCAAGAATGGCGCGGATGTTCTCGGCGACCGTCAGCTTGCGAAAGACCGAGGCCTCCTGCGGCAGGTAGCCGATGCCAAGCCGGGCACGGCGGTGCATGGGCTCGTGATCGATACGTTGACCGTTGAGCTGGATATGCCCGTCATCGGCATTGATCAGGCCGACCATCATGTAAAACGAGGTGGTTTTGCCGGCCCCGTTCGGGCCGAGCAGGCCGACAATTTCGCCCGCATTGAGCTGCAGGGATACGCCATCGACGACGCGGCGCCCTTGATACTGTTTGATCAGATTGTCAGCGACCAGCTGGCTCATGGGGGATTATTTCGCCTTTGGCTGCAGACGGACGCGGACCCGCCCCTCGTCATCGCTGCTGCCTGTGACCTTGTCCTGCCTGGCGTTATACACGAGATGTTCGCCACTGAAGGTGTCGCCACCCTGTACTACCCGGGCCTGTTTTTTCAGGTCAACAATTTCGGTTTTGGCGTTGTATACAATCCGGTTGGCATGGGCGATAACATCTTGCGGCTTGTTGTCCGGACGTTGCCGGTACATGGCCTGCTTCCCTGTGGCGACGATGCGTTGCATTTCACCGTCGGAGGTGCGGTGCACCACAACAACTTCACCGCTCATGCGCAGCGTGCCGCGAGTGACCTGGACATTACCGCGGAAGGTACTGATACCCTTGTTGTCATCGATATCGACACGATCCGCCGCGATATCCATTGGCTGGTCTTTATCGCTCTGCAGGGCGTGGGCCTGTGCGCCAAACAGCAACAGGCCGGTGGCAAGTATCACTGTCAGATGTTTAGTCATAATGTGAGGTTACCTCGCCGAGCAACTGGATCTGGTTGTTGGCCATATAGGCCCGCATACCATTGGCCTGGACCTGTTGCCGATCCGTTTGCATGGTGACCGGCTTGTCGGTTTCCGCGTAGTCATCGTCGGGTATCACGCGCAGACGCTCGGTGCGCAGCTTCATGGGCGGGTTGTCCGCCGTCTTGAGACGGTCCATGCGTACATCACCAGTCATCAGCACGAGCTTGTTATCGGCAGCGACCCAGCCACGTTGCGATTTGATTTGCCAGGGTGCGCCGATATCCCGGAACACGGTGACATCAGGTTGTTCAAGTTCGGTTGTATCATCATCAGCGTAATGGGTCAGCTTTGGTGAGATCACGCGGTGCGACGGCAGACCGCGTTCATCCATGATGAGTGCATCATAGGTCTGCATATAGAAGTCGGCGGTATGGGGCTGTTCGTCAAGCACGGCTTCGGCTTGTTGCGGTGTGACGGCGGTGTCCGATAGCCAGGCCGTCAGGGCGATGAGCCCGAACAGGCCGAGGAACAACCCAAGCAGGCGCGGTTTCATTGCAGGTAGGCCTGTAGTGTTTCGTCCAGACAGCCGCGCGCTTCCATGAGCATCTCGCACACGTCGCGCCCGGCACCTTGCCCGCCGCCTTTCGAGGTTTGCCAGTGGGCGTGTTTGAGCACAAGCGGGTGGGCATCGGCAACGGCAATGGCCAGGCCGACCTGCACCATGACCGGCAGGTCAACAATGTCATCACCGACATAGGCGATGTCCTCGGCGGACAGGCCGGTTTTCTGTAACAGATCCTGAAAGCCGACCCGTTTGTCGAGTTGCCCCTGGTAGACGTGCTCGACGCCCAGGCTTTGCATGCGGTATTCGACCACCTTCGAGGTGCGACCGGTGATGATGCCGATCTCAACACCGCATTTTTTCAACATTTTCATGCCATGCCCGTCACGCGAGTGAAAGGCCTTGTATTCAAGACCGTCGTCACCGAGAAACAGGCTACCATCAGTGAGGACACCATCGACGTCGAAGACAACCATTTTGATCCGGGCGGCACGTTCAAGAATATCTTTCATTGCGTCAGTTCCATTTACTGTATCGACCGGCTCGCGCCGGAATGGTTCACACCACGCCGGCACGCAGCAGGTCATGCATGTTCAGGGCGCCGAGCAATTGCCGATTGTCATCGACGACGAGCAGGCCGTTAATCTTTTTCTCCTGCATGGTCAGCAGGGCCTCTTCGGCAAGGATCCCGCCCTTGACCGTGACGAACTCGCGGGTCATGAGCTCGCTGATTTTTGCATCGTGCACATCAGTGCCCATGTCGAGGGTCCGGCGCAGGTCACCGTCGGTGTAAATACCCACGAGTGTATTATTCGCGTCAACAATCGCGGTCATGCCGAGTCCCTTGCGGGTCATTTCCACCAGTGCATCACGCAGCAGGGCGTCGTCCCTGACACTGGGTATCGCATCGCCCTTGTGCATGATGTCATCAATGTGCAGCAGCAGGCGGCGTCCGAGGCGACCCGCGGGGTGCGAACGGGCAAAATCCTGTTCGGTAAAGCCGCGTGCCTCGAGCAGGGCAATGGCGAGCGCGTCACCGAGCACGAGCGTGACAGTGGTGCTGGAGGTCGGCGCCAGGTTCAGCGGACAGGCTTCCTGTTCAACACTGATGTCGATGTAGGCGCTGGCGGCCTGGCCCAGGCTCGAGTGTCGTTTGCCGCACAGCGCGATCAGCGGTACCCCGAGGCGGGTCAGCAATGGCAGCAGCATGACGATCTCGTCGGTTTCGCCGGAATTGGAGGCCGCAATGATAACGTCGTCAGCCGTGATCATGCCAAAGTCGCCATGCGCGGCTTCGCCCGGGTGGACGAAAAAGGCCGGGGTGCCGGTGCTGGCCAGGGTCGAGGCTATCTTGTTACCGATATGCCCGGATTTGCCCATGCCGATGACAATGATGCGGCCACGGCAGTCGAGCATGAGCCGGCAGGCCTTGACGAATTCGGCATCGATACGCGGCAGCAGGTCGGCCACGGCCCGGCTCTCGGCCTCAATGACGGCACGACCCATTCTCAAAAAGGTATCATCTATCATGCTGTACTGCTTGCGTGATGGTCTGGCTCAAGTTCTGGAAATGCGTTTAACTGCTTGAATCGACGCTTCTTATATTGCTCGCCGAGTATAGCGGATGGGGCATGCAGTTTACAGCACGCCGATCTGTTGCAGATACAGAAAACCGAGGTAGGCGAAGAAACTGCCGAGCAAGAGCCCGCCCTCGGTACGATTGATCCGGCCCGCCTGGCTGACGAGGCCGAATGACATCACGAACAGCGCCAGGGTCAGGATGAACATGATGACGTAATCGCGGCTCAGGGCCTCGGCCGGGATAGTGAACGGCGAGATCAGTGCCGGCAGGCCAAGCACGCCGAGCAGGTTGAACATGTTCGAACCGACCACGTTGCCGACCGCGATGTCGTCTTCCTTTTTGATGACACTCATGATCGAGGCGGCCAGTTCGGGCAGGCTCGTGCCGATGGCGATCACGGTCAGGCCGATGACGAGGTCACTGACGCCGAAGGCGCGCGCAATTTCAGTTGCGCCCCAGACTACGAGCCGCGACGCGACCAGCAAAGTGAACAGCCCGAATACAAGCCACAGCAAGGCATGCAGGGTCGGCATCTTTTTCGGGATTTCTTCATCGAACTCGGTCTGCAGCGGGTCGGTGGGGCGGCTCTTCAGGCCCAGCCGCGTGATCCAGACGAGGATGAAGACGAGGCCGGACAGCAGCAACAGGCCATCGAGCCGGCCGAGGTCACCGTCCATCAACAGCAGCAGGGAAAAGCCCATCACGGTGAACAGGACCGGGAATTCGCGGCGCAGCGTCGTCGAGTGCACGGCAATCGGCATGAACACCGCGGTGGTGCCGAGCACGAGCGCGACATTGGTGATATTCGAGCCAAGCGCGTTACCGACAGCGATACCGGGATTGCCATACCAGGCGGCGAGTCCCGAGACGAGCAGCTCGGGTGCCGAGGTGCCAAAACCCACCACGGTCAGACCGATGATCAGCGGCGGTACGCCAAGGTTGCGGGCCAGCGCCGAGGCGCCCAGCACGAAACGATCCGCACCCCAGATTAACAGGATGAATCCGCCAATCACGGCAGTCGTAAATTCAATCATCAGGCCAGGGTCCCTTGGTAGTCAGCAGCGCCTAGCCTAGCGGCTGATATGGCTGGAGACAATACTCGTTTAAATGCAGTAATTTTCCGTAAACTTGCGGCTAAAACACGCAAATATCGCTAAATGGGTTAGACGGCACAGGGGAATGCCGGGGTCGATAAGGTGTTGTTGCAGTTCCCGGGTAAGTGTTCACTTACCCGGGAACTGGCCGGGTACTTAGTACTTATTCGTCGAACTCCAGTCTTGGGGGGTGCCCGTCGTGGATGAGGTGCTCGCGACGTTGCTGGTATGCATCGCGGACGAACAGGTAGGGATCCAGGGCGGCTTCTTCCAGTACCTTGCCGGCACTGAGCAGGCCGGCGCGCGTATCGACGATGTTGAGCGCCGTCAGCCAGTAGCGGTCGCTGTCCGGTTCGATATCGTACAGCGGGTTGACGTAGGCATCGGCGACCAGGCCCACCGTATCGCGCGGGTTGCTCGGGCCGAAGAACGGCCAGACGATATAGGGACCGCTAGCCACGCCCCAGTAGCCCAGGGTCTGGCCAAAGTCCTCGTTGTGCTTGGGCAGTTCCATGCCCGAGGCCACGTCAATAAAGCCGAGCAGGCCGATGGTTGAGTTAAAGAAGACGCGGGCCGAGTCCTGCGCGGCTTGCGGGAGCTTGAATTGCAGCAGGTCATTAAAGATGACAACGACGTCGTCGAGGTTACTGAAGAAGTTGCTGACGGCCTTGTTCAGCGGCGTTGGCATGACGGTGTTATAGCCCTGTGCCACCGGCTTGACGACGGTGCGATCCACCGTGTCGTTGAACGTGTACATGGCACGGTTGAAGCGTTCGAACGGGTCTTCCGGATCAGGTGGCCCCTCAACCGTGGCACAACCAGCGAGTAGCGTCGCAGACAGCGCCAGTACAGCAGGTACTCTGCAAAAATATTTCATTGGTTATTATTCCTGTCCTGATTTTGCCTTTGTGCAGGCCATGAACCGCGGTACCCCCTGTTGTCTGCATGCAACAATACAGCGGTTCAACATTGTTATTAAGTATAGCGTATGATCGCACCCGATCCTGACTAATTCAAGCGATGCGTGGTATTGGCGGCAAATGCACAAGTCAGCTGACAAGCCGGTGAATGTCGTATACTGCCAACAATCGTGTTAGCGTGCTTCACTGCGCTCGGCACCACAACGTTTGCAGCGATAGACCGTGACCAGTTTCCCCAGTTTTACATCGAACTGCTTGTCCTGGACGATTGCCCACTTGTGGAAACCGTGCCGGCACAACGTCTTGCCGCGATGCTTGTCTTTCGCGGTTTTTTTCCTGAACTGGACGATCTCACCCATGGTTTGTGCGCTCGCTGACAATATCCTGAACCCGAAGTGTCGCAAAGGCAGACCGCTATGAGCAATACTGGAGACCTGGCGCAACTCATCGTCGCGGCGCAGGGCTGGCTGCATCCCGGCTGGGAGCAGGGCTACTACCCCGAGGATATGCCGGCAGAATGGCAACTCGGTTATTATGCCAATGAATTTCGGGCCGTGCTGGTTGCGCCGGCAGCGGATACCGCCGGGGTCGAGACATGGCTCGATGAAGTCGACGCCGGGTTTGGTTTTTGCCTGGATCTACGCCATGCGCCACTGGAGACCAGGATCCTGGAAAGCTTCAAGGATCAGCTCCTCGGTGTATTCGTGAGCGGCGCGCCGGAGACCGTGCCGGCAGATGTTGTGGTGTTCAGCGAATCGCACAAAGCAGACATTTCGCTGCCAAACAGCCGATATGCACAGATTTTCGACGATGTTCGAGGTGGCGGCATGCGGCTGTGCCTGTACCGGACAAACCCCGATCTGACCCTGGCCGGCCTGCGCGAGGATATCGAAGCCGTGTTGCAGGGCGTTCCGCCGGATGCATCCTGTATGATGGTGTGGTGTGATGAACCGCCACCGGTTGAGATCATGCGGCAGGCGAAAATGATCGCCGAATTCCTGGGTGCCTGAGAATCTGTCCAGGCGTCCGGCAGTGGAAATGTTGACAGCACCGCGCCAGTTGATGAAACTGCGCGGCTATTGTCTGCCTGGCGTCAGGCCGGGCAGGGCAAAACAAGACAACACATAATAAAGTAGTCTGATGGGGCAGCCAGAAACAACACAACCAGCACTGGTCGAGATCCGTGATCTGCACTTTGCACGTGGTGCGCGCAAGATTTTTGATGGTGTCGACATCAAGATCCGCCGTGGCCAAATCACGGCGATCATGGGGCCGAGCGGTACCGGCAAGACCACCTTGTTGCGCCTGATCGGCGGGCAACTGCGCCCGGACCAGGGCAGCATCATGGTCGATGGTGTAGAAGTACCGAAACTTGGCCGCAGCGATTTGTTCGAGTTGCGCAAGCGCATGGGGATGTTGTTCCAAAGTGGCGCCCTGTTGACCGATCTTGACGTGTTCGAGAATGTCGCGTTTCCCTTGCGCGAACACACCACCTTGCCCGAAAGCATGATCCGCGACCTCGTGTTGATCAAGCTCGAGGCGGTCGGGCTGCGTAATGCGCGCCATCTCATGCCGAGTGAGCTGTCCGGCGGTATGGCGCGGCGTATCGCGCTGGCACGTGCGATCGCCCTCGACCCGATGATGATCATGTATGACGAACCGTTTACCGGGCAGGACCCGATCTCGATGGGCGCACTGGTGCAGTTGATTCGTCTGCTCAACGATGCCCTGGGCCTGACCAGCATTATCGTTTCCCACGATGTCGCCGAAACCGCGAGCATTGCCGACTATATTTACGTGATTTCGGAAGGCCACGTGGTCGGCGAAGGTACACCCGAGGAACTCGGCCGGACCGATTCCGAGTGGGTCAAACAGTTCATGAACGGCCTGGCCGATGGCCCGGTACCGTTCCATTACCCGGGGCTGGACTATAAGGCTGATCTGCTGGCTGGCCTGGAAGGGGAACCTCGCTGATGCTGGATTACCTGCAAAAACTCGGACAACGAGGCCTGCGCGTGTTCGAGCGGCTTGGCCGCGCGCATATCTTCCTCCTTCAGGCGCTAAGCGGTATCCCGGAAACGCTGTGGCGCCTGTCGCTGCTCATCCAGCAGGTGTTCGCCGTGGGCGTACTGTCGCTGGTGATTATTCTCGTCTCCGGCCTGTTTGTCGGCATGGTGCTCGGGCTGCAGGGCTATAACACCCTGGTCGATTTCGGCGCCGAGGAATCACTCGGCGTGGTGGTGGCGCTGTCACTCGTGCGTGAACTCGGGCCGGTCGTGACGGCACTGCTGTTCGCCGGGCGTGCCGGTTCGGCGCTGACCGCGGAAATCGGCCTGATGAAGTCCACGGAACAACTGTCCGGCATGGAGATGATGGCGGTCGATCCGTTGCGCCGTGTAATCGCGCCGCGTTTTCTGGCCGGGTTTATTTCCATGCCGCTGCTGGCCGCGATCTTCAGCGCGATCGGCGTACTCGGTGGCTATTTTGTCGGTGTCGGCCTGCTCGGCATCGACGATGGCGCGTTCTGGTCGCAGATGCAGGACAAGGTCGACTGGGAGGAGGATGTGCTCAACGGCGTCATCAAGAGTGTTGTGTTCGGCTTCGTCGTGACCTGGATCGCCGTGTTCGAGGGTTATGATGCCGTACCGACATCGGAAGGTGTGAGCCGGGCCACGACGCGCACCGTGGTGCACAGTGCGCTTGCCGTACTGGGGCTGGATTTTGTACTCACCGCCCTGATGTTCGGTGAGATTTAAAGGTTAGGGGACGAGAGGGTTCGTTTATGCAGAAGACAAGAACCATTGAAATCATAGTTGGCCTGTTCATTGCGCTGGGCCTGGCCGCGTTGTTCATGCTCGCGATGAAGGTCAGTAACCTCGCCGCGTTTACCGATGAGGATGGCTACATGGTGACCGCGCGGTTTGAAAATATCGGCGGTCTGAAGGAGCGTTCGCCGGTGACGGTCGCCGGTGTGCGGATCGGTCGCGTGACCGCGATTGAATTTGATAACGAGACCTTTGAAGCCGTCGTCACCCTGAATATCTCGCCGCAGTATAACCGCTTGCCCGAGGATACGTTCGCCAGCATCTTCACGGCCGGTCTGCTCGGCGAACAGTATGTCGGCCTGGAGCCGGGGGGCAGCGACAAAAACCTGAAAGACGGCAGTGTCATTCGCCAGACCCAGTCGGCGATCGTGCTCGAGCAGATCATCGGCCAGTTCCTGTACAGCCAGGCCGAGGGCAAATGAACGGCGGCAGGACAGGGAGCGCAAAACTGGAAC
The DNA here is from genome assembly GCA_050122215.1 of Granulosicoccaceae bacterium. Lineage (GTDB taxonomy): Bacteria > Pseudomonadota > Gammaproteobacteria > AKS1 > AKS1 > JASFJH01. Next base: position 20,245 of record JASFJH010000003.1, read on the forward strand.
GCCTCGGCGACGGTTCTTACCGTTTGCTCGGCGAACTGAGTTTTGCCTCGGTGCCGGCGGTGCGCCGAGTTGGCCTCGAGACCTTCGTCGCGGATAGCGATATCCGCCTCGATCTCGCCGGCGTATCGCGCGCCGACAGCGCCGGCCTGGCTCTGCTCATCGAGTGGCTGCGCTACGCCCGGCAGCGCAACAAGACCCTCCATTACCTGAATATGCCGCCGCAGATGCTGGCGATTGCGCGCGCCAGCAGCCTGGACCAGATCCTGCCGCTCGGCTGAATCCCCTCGCATGCCCGTTGGCCGGCGTCGCCATCCGTGCCTTTTTTATATAGAATAGGCCGCCTTTCAAGGCAATGGTACGTGAATCATGCAACCAGACACTATCAAGCAACTGATTGAACAGGGCCTGCCGGGCTGTGAAGCCATGGTGAGCGGCGATGGCAGCCATTTCGATGCCACCGTGATCAGTGATGAATTTGAGGGCAAAACGCTGGTCAACAAGCAGCGCATGGTCTACGACACACTGGGTGAGCGCATCACCTCGGGCGAAATTCATGCGCTGAGCATCAAGACCTACACCCATGCGGAATGGGACAAGGCGAAAAAACTGCAGGCCTCGTGACATGGATTGGGCGCGACAAAGGTAACCAACAGACACCGAGGCCACCCATCAGCGGTGGCTTTGTTTTTTAAACCCGTTGTGACAACGGTCAGTGGATTAGAATAAACGATGGACAAACTCATCATTACCGGCGGTAACCGGCTCGAGGGCGACGTGCGTATCGCCGGGGCGAAAAACGCGGCCCTGCCGATCCTGGCCGCGGCACTGCTTGCGGATGGTCCGGTATTCATACGCAATGTGCCGCACCTGCACGATATCACCACGACCATGGAACTGCTCGGGCAGATGGGTGTGGGCCTGGTGATTGATGAGCGCATGAACATCGAGGTCGACTCGACCATTATCAAGAACTTCTATGCGCCGTACGAACTCGTGAAAACCATGCGTTCCTCGATCCTGGTACTGGGGCCGCTGCTGACGCGCTTCGGCGAGGCCGAGGTCTCCCTGCCCGGCGGCTGTGCGATCGGTTCACGCCCCGTCAACCTGCACATCAAGGGTCTCGAGGCGATGGGTGCCGACATCACGGTCGAGAACGGCTACATCAAGGCAAAGGCGGATCGCCTCAAGGGGGCGCGGCTGGTCATGGACCTGGTCACGGTGACCGGTACCGAAAACCTGATGATGGCGGCAACGCTGGCTGACGGGATCACCGTGATTGAAAACGCCGCACGTGAACCGGAAGTGGTTGACCTGGCCAATTGCCTGAACAGCATGGGCGCGAAGATCAGCGGTGCGGGCACGGACATGATCACAATTGAAGGTGTCGAGCGTCTGCACGGCACGGATTACACGGTGCTGCCGGATCGCATCGAGACCGGCACCTACCTTGTGGCGGCGGCGGTGACGCGTGGCAAGATCTGCGTCAAGGATACCCGCCCGAATATCCTCGACGCGGTTCTCGCCAAGCTCGTGGAGGCCGGTGCCGATATCGAAACCGGTGAGGACTGGATCACGCTCGACATGCACGGCAAGCGGCCGAAGGCCGTGTCGGTGCACACGGCGCCGTACCCGGCCTTCCCGACCGACATGCAGGCCCAGTTCGCGACGCTGAATATTGTGGCCGAGGGGACCGGCACGATCACGGAGACCGTGTTTGAAAACCGCTTCATGCACATCATGGAAATGCAGCGCATGGGCGCGGATATCGAGCTCGAGGGCAACACCGCGATCAGTACCGGCATCGAGAAACTCACCGGCGCGCCGGTTATGGCCACCGACCTGCGTGCCTCGGCGAGCCTCGTGCTGGCAGGGCTTGTGGCCGAGGGCGATACCGTGGTGGACCGCATCTACCATATCGATCGCGGCTACGACAATATCGAGGAGAAACTGTCTTCACTTGGCGCACAAATCCGCCGTGTACCGAGATAATCTTTACTGGATTGAATATGAGTAACGACACCATCAGCATCGCCGTATCCAAGGGGCGCATCTACAAGGAGGCGCTGCCGCTGCTCGCGCACGCCGGTATCGTGCCCGTCGATGACCCTGACAAGAGCCGCAAGCTGGTGCTGGATACGAATCAGGAGAACGTGAAACTCGTGATAATCCGCGCCACCGATGTGCCGGTGTTCGTCAACTACGGTGCCGCCGACCTCGGCATCACCGGCAAGGATACGCTCATGGAATACGAGGGCAGCGAGTTATACGAGCCACTCGATCTGAAGATCAGCCCGTGCAAACTCATGGTCGCCGGGCCGCAGGGCAAGGACTTCCTCAGTAAACAGGGCCGCCTGCGCGTCGCCACCAAGTATGTGCACACGGCGCGGCGCTACTTTGCCGCGCAGGGCCGCCAGGTTGAAGTGATCAAGCTGTATGGCTCGATGGAACTCGCACCGCTGGTCGGCCTGGCCGATTGTATTGTCGACCTCGTCGATACGGGCAACACGCTGAAGGCGAATGGCCTTGAGGCCACGGATCACATCTGTGACATCAGCTCGCGCCTGATCGTCAACAAGGCATCGATGAAAATGAAACACGCGCGTATCAAGCAGATCATCGAACAAATCAGTGAGGCGGTGAAGGGTTAAGTTCATGGATATTACACGTCTTTCGACAATGGATAGCGACTTCCAGCAACGGC
>JASFJH010000004.1:0-21843 GCA_050122215.1 Granulosicoccaceae bacterium
AAAAACACGCACTTGATGTGCATGACGCCAAGCGGCAACTGTACCCACGCTTTCAACGTGTCGAAGGCACCATGAACTGGTATTGCCTGGATTACTGGTCACGGCAACTCGGCATGGACATCGCCGAACTGAAATACGAGGTTGACCACCTGATCAGTATCCATCCGCATGTCATCGATTTTCTCGACGAGGTACGGCGCAATAACAAGTTCATGGCGCTGGTGACCAATGCGCACATGAAAAGCCTGGAGCTGAAAATGGAACGTACCCGGCTCGGCGGTCACTTCGATGCGATTGTCTGCGCGCATGATTTTGGCCTGCCCAAGGAGGCACCCGAATTCTGGATGCGCCTGCAGGAAAAACTCAGCTATGAACCGGCCCGCACCCTGCTCGTTGATGACAGCCTGCCGGTGCTCCGCTCGGCACATGAATACGGCATCAAATACCTGCTCGCCGTGTACCAACCTGACACGAAAAGCCCGCCCAAGGATGTCGGAGAATTTGCGGCAATACAAACCTTTGATGATATTATGCCGGTCGGGGGATAACACAGCGGCGAAAAAACAAGCATGTCGAGGCTGAGCAGAATAATAAACCCGGTCCCGGAAGAAGTCCGGGCCGATCAGGAATACAAGTCCGGCATCGTACGTATCGCTATCGGTGTGTTCGTCAGCGCGTACCTGGCAGTGGGTACCTGGCTGGATATCTTCGACATCACCACGACCGGCTTTTTCATCCTGCTGTCCAGTTACATGGTCTATTCGCTGATCGTGTTTGCGCTGATCCTGAAATGGCCCGGCAATATCCCGCGTCGTTACATTGTGACAGCCATCGACATCACTTATGTCACGGTTTCCAGTTTGCTGGTGGGCAAATCCGACAGCCCGTTCTACCTGCTGTATATCCTGATCTTTATCAGCCAGGGTGGCCGCTTTGGCCGCTCTTACCTGTTTGCCGCGTCAGGACTGAGCGCGTTTTCCTACGCGCTGGTGTGTGCACTCGATGCAGAGTTTTCCAGCCACGCGCTGGAAAGCACCTTCAAGCTGATCGCCCTGATCGTCCTGCCCCTGTACCTCGATGCCATGCTGAAAACCATCCAGCGCGCCCGCGAGGACGCCGACCGCGCCAACCGCGCCAAGAGCCGGTTTCTCGCCACCATGAGTCACGAGATCCGCACACCGATGAGTGGCGCCATCGGTATGATCAGCCTGCTCAAGACCACGCCCCTGAACAAGGAACAGCAGATCTATGTCGACGGCCTGTCCGTCTCTGCCAACCGCCTGCACATGCTGATCAATGACATCCTGGATTTTTCCAAGATCGAGGCCAACAAGATCACGCTCGATATGCATGACTTCCAGCTCGAGGAGGTCATGCAGGATGTCAGCACCATGCTCGGGCCGATCGCCAAACAAAAACGTATCGGTTTTGATTACCAGATCGCACCGCAGCTCGGCAACCATTTCCATGGTGATTCCTATCGCCTGTGCCAGGTCATTCTCAACCTGGCCGGCAACGCTCTCAAGTTTACCGACCGTGGCAAGGTCGACATACTTGCCCTGCCCGCCGTCAATCATCCCGGCATGTTGCGCATCGAGATCAGGGATACCGGTATCGGCATTGAACCGGAAAAACTCGATATGATCTTCGAGGGGTTCACCCAGGCAGATTCATCGACCACGCGCCGTTACGGCGGTACCGGCCTGGGCACGACGATCGCCAAGGAACTGACCCGCCTCATGGCTGGCTATATTGGCGCCGAGAGCCGTCCCGGTGATGGCAGTACCTTCTGGATCGAATTGCCGCTGGCACGTGCCTCTGTGCCAGCACCGGTTGTTGGCGTGACTGATGAACAGGCATCACAGATTGATGAAAAAGCCGCGTTGCGTGTGCTGTTGGCCGAAGACAGCGACATTAATGCCCTGTTTATCACCCAGCAACTCGGGCAGGCCGGCCACCATATTGACGTCGTACCAGACGGGCAACTGGCGCTGCAGCAATTACAAAACCATGACTACGACATTGTGTTAATGGACATGCACATGCCGAACCTGGATGGCATCGAGGCCACGCGCCGTTGGCGACAACAGGAAGATCCGGAACAGCACATCCCTATCATCGCCCTGACGGCCAATATCAGCGAAGACGATCGGCTTGCCTGCCTGGAAGCCGGCATGAATGAATTCCTGAGCAAACCGGTGACAGCCGAGCGCCTGCATGAAGTGCTGGCGCGGTTCAGCAATCCTGCTTCATAACCGGCCTGATCCCTGCAGGTTAAACCGGCCCTCGGTGTCAAGCCGGCCGAGCCGGCAAATCGCAACTGCTCCTCACATTAACGCGGTGCCTGCAGGATCAAACGCGCGTTGACGCGACCGGGTTTGCCGAGCCGCTCCGCCGAGATACTCGAGGCCGTAATCCCGTAGCGGCGTTGCAAATCGCCGAGCCACAGTACCAGGTCATCAAAGGCCACGGCCTCGATCCAGACGCGCACGCTGTTATCCCGATCCTCTTCGACACGCTTGAGCACGGCGTCTTTGAGCACCGGCTGCGCCGTACTGTTGATGACACCGAGCAGCGAACCGAAGCGTTGCGTGGCCACGGCGCCACTGCCACGCAACTGTTTGAGCTCGCTTGCCGCCTTTTGCATCCAGCTGTGATCGCTGCGCAGCGTGTCAACCGAGGCGGTCAGCCGTGCGCGTTCTGCGAGCAGGGGCTCCCAGGCAAGCAGGTACAGCATGAGTACGGCCAGCATGGCGGCGCCGGCCAGCACGGTGCGCCTTTCCCGGCTGTTGAGTTTTGCCCACCACTGTTTCATGGTCGCCTCCTGATACGCAGGTTGGCCTCGAGCAGCTTGTCCTTCGGTGTCGCCGACTGCACGTCCACCTCGAGGCCCGCCTGTTCGACGAGTCCCTGCTTGAGTTTATCCAGCCCCTGCAGGTCCGTGAGCACGAGCAAGACATCGATTACACCGTCACGATACGCGAGACGCTGCAGTTCGAGGCCGCCGGTTTGCGCGAACAACTTGCCGGCACTGCCAAGCAGGGCCAGGAAGTCTGTATCGCTGCCGCTTCCGCGCAGCCTGTCGAGTTCCTGCTGCATCTGCACGCGTGCATCGACGACGCGCTGCACGCCGGGCACGGCCGCGCGGAACGTGTCCTCGATGTCGGCGCGCAGGCGGCTTTCCTCGCTCGACAGCCGCCAGACATCACTGATCACGATGCCGGCCTGCAACACAATCCAGATCAGCAACATCGCCGCCGCCGGCCACCAGCGGCGCGTACCGCTCAACCATGGCCGCTTGCGCGCATAGCTGCCCTGCAACAGGTTGATAGCGGCCGGGCCTTGCCGGCAACCCGCAATCAGGCTGTTCAGTGCATCGCCGGGGCAGTCGTGTTGGGTCTGTGGCAAGGCCGTGGCAAGTGCTGCGGTCGCACCATTACAGCGGATCACGTCGAGCCCGGCCGGTGCGCCTTCGCTGGCGACGATGCGGTCGACGAACACGGGCAGGTTTGCCGCATCCAGCCCGTAACCGCTGTTTGCCGCGGTGCGTAACACGCAGCGCTGCGGTAACTGCAACAGACTCCAGGCATTGTCATCGGCCGGCAATGGCACGGCCTGTGCCTCGCTGAGCAGCACATCCGGCTCGATATGCCTCTCGCGCAGCCGCGCCAGCCAGTCATCGAGTTGTGCCCGGCCGACCACGGCGACCGCGGTCTGGCCCTGCTCATTGGTCGCGCCCAGCGCGACATGGCAGTTCTCGACTTCATCGATAAGCTGGTCTTCGAGTGCGTACGGCGCGGCATGCAACAACTGGCGACGATTGCGGCTCGGCAGCTTGATATGGCTAAGCAATACCTCGGTGGCCGGCACAAATACCGTGACCCGCGTGCCCTCGGCAACTTCGGGCAGGTCCTGCCAGCCGCCGCGGCTCAACTGTTGTGGTTGCTCGCTGCCCGTCGCAACGCTGGCCCAACCGAGCCGGGCGTCATCCTGTATATGTATGTACAAACTGTCACTCACGACAAACCTCCGCGACTGCGCGCGAGTATCTCGATAACCCCTTGCTGACCAGCTGCTGCCGCGCGTTGCACCAGCGTATGCTGTACAACCCGGCTGCGCCCGAGCCCGACCTTCGACTCTATCAGGAAATAATCACTGTTTACGCTGATGCCGTCCACCTCGAGGCCTTCCAGTGCCTGCTGGCCGCGAAAGACATTTTCATCCTCGTAGGGAGTCACCTCACGCGTCGCGATGATTGTCTCTGCGCCAGCCGTGCCCAGTCCCTTGACCACGGCCATGAGCACGGGTGCCGGGGCCGTGTTCACATTCACCGCGGTGCGCTTCGGCAGGGCCGTGACGTAGGCCGCCAGCTTGTTATACACCGCGGTATCGATGCCGCGCACCTGGCGCAGTTCGCTGATCGAGGCCATAGCACGGTTGGCAGCACGGTATGGCGTATCCAGCCGCAGGTAATCAGTGTCTTCGGCACCGTGCGTCGCGACATTGGTGTCGGCATCAATCCAGTCGAGTACCGCCCCGGCCAGTGTCGTATCCAGCTCGAGGGCAGCCAACAGCCGCTCAAAGGCCTCGACGTCCTTCTGGCTCGGCTTGCCATTCGCTTCGACGAGGTTATTCAGGTTGAACAGCGCCTGCTGGTCGAACACCTGCGCCGTCAGGCTGCCATTGTCGATCGGGATCGGCTCAAACAATGCCGCCCATTTGTCCAGCCTGCTGTCATACTGGTTTTCCGTGGCGTCACGCAGCAGTACGGCCACCACCCAGCTCTCCGCAGAGCGCGCATAGGCAAACGCCTGGTCGAGCGTGAGCAGGTTATCGGTGCGGCGGATGTCAATGTGCTGACGTTCCAGCAGCCCGGTGGCCGCGACGCTCGCGAGCGCGACCACGAGCAGGGCCGTGACCAGCGCGGTACCGCCTTGCCGTCCGCCGTTCATGCCGCCACCCGGATCAGGCGACGGAACTCGCCCCACTGTTGCAGTTCAAAACGGATCTCGACGGCGCCCGGCAAGACCTGCGTGCCGGCTACCTCGCCAGGTTGACCGGCTGCCTCGGCCTGTTGCGCCTGCAACACGTCGACCTCGAAACGCGTCACGCCTTCGAGCAGTTCTGCTTCGTACGGGATCGTGTCCTGGGCACGGTCCAGCACACCCCAGCTTTGCCGCACGAGCCGCCCATCCCGCAAGGTATAGGCGATGCGCTGCAACGTGCTGCGCGCCTGACCGGTCAGGTTGTGATTACCATGCCGGGTAAACTCGATACGCGCACCGAGGCTGTCATCCTGTTCAATACGCAGCGGCGCGAGCGTGTCGCCGTAGTTGTCGCGTACCGGCCGTACCGCCATTTGCTCGATATCGGCGCTGATCCGCGCCAGTGCCCGCTGCACCTCGGCGAGCCGCGCCATCTCTTCCTGCGCAGCGCGGCTCGTGTTCAGTACCGCATCCAGGCCACCGTAGGCGAGAGTAGCGAGCACCGCGAACACGGCCACGGCGATCAGCAACTCGAGCAGTGTCATGCCGCTTTGTTTCATGACGCCCTCAGCAGGTAACTGGTTAATTGTGCGCGCGGCGCGTCATCATCACGGGACAGGAACACCTCGATCAGGGCCCGCAGGATCGCCGGGTCACTGGTGGCCTCGATTTTCGTGCGCACATGCCAGCTTCGCCCGGCCATGCGGGTTTCCTGCCAGCGCGTACCCGTGCTCGCACCCTCGAGCTGCAACTCGGTATCGCGGTTCAGGGCAACCCAGTGTGCAAAGCTGCGTTCCTTCATGTAGGCGACATTGAGCACGCCGGTATCGACTGTCTTGATCACGGCCGCCATCGCGACACCGATCACAACAAGCGCCACCAGCACCTCGATTAACGTCATACCCTGTTGGCCGGGACGCGTCATGAACCGTCCTGCTCACCGAGGTATTCGATCCGGCCCTGTAGCTCACCGCGCAAGCGGAAACGATGCCGGTCATCGCGGGTACGCAGCACCATCTCAAACGGGCTTATCTCGCCACTGGCAAGAAACACGATCCGGGCCGATGCCTGGTTTTTACCAACCACGATCTGCTTGCCCTCGATATCGACCTCGAGCTGCGTGCCTTGCGGCAGTTCGCGCTCGCGCAGCACGGCATCGTTTTCAATCAGGTGCCACTGCTGATCATGCAGGCTTAAAAAACGGTAGGCATGGGGATCGACCTGCAGCGCCAGCGGATTGGCGCCGAGCACGGCCTCGTCACTGGCCAGTTGCATGAGCGCCACGAGCCGGCGCGCCTCGACTTCGGCACGGTCGGCCTCGCTGTCCAAACCCACTGACAACACGGCGAACCCGCTGATGATGCCGATGATGACGAGCACCACGAGCAATTCGATCAGGGTAAAGCCAGCCTGTCGGGGCAGCCGTTGCATTTACAGGTTCCAGTTACCGATATCGGCGTTGATGCCCTCGCCACCCTGCTGGCGATCCGCGCCGAGTGAATACAGGTCGATCGGCCCGTGCTGGCCTGGTGACAGGTAGCGGTAATCCTCACCCCACGGGTCTTTCGGCAGACGTGCGATATAGCCGCCCTGTTTCCAGTTACGCGCACTGGCCGGTTTTCTCACGAGTGCCTCGAGACCTTCATCCGTGCTCGGGTAAACATGGTTGTCGAGCCTGTACAGGTTCAGGGCACTTTCCAGTGTGAGAATGTCCTGCCTGGCCTTGGTCACACGCGCCTCGTCCGGCCGGTCGATAACACGCGGGATCACGATCGAGGCGAGAATACCGAGGATCACGACCACGACCATGACTTCAATTAATGTAAAACCCCTGTTGCGTTTGCGCTCGCGCATGATGTCCCTCTACTTCACAAGTTGGTTCAAATCGAAAATCGGTAACAGGATCGCCAGTACAATAACGAGTACCAGCATGCCCATTGCCAGGATCAGGACCGGCTCGAACAATTTCATGAGCAGTCCAATGCGGTTTTGTAATTCACTTTCCTGATTCAGGGCGGCGCGCTCGAGCATGTCTTCCAGTTTGCCACTGGCTTCGCCGCTGGCCACGAGGTGCACGACGATCGGCGGGAAACAACCGCTCTGGTCGAGGGCGCGACTGATGCCGGAGCCTTCGCGCACGCGGTTTATCGCCGCCTTCACGGCAGCGCGCATCGGCAGGTTGGCCATGACACTGGCCGCGATACGCAGGCCATCGAGTACGGGCACGCCGCTGGCGACGAGGATGCTCAAGGTACGGGCAAAGCGCGCCGTGTTCAGGCCCTGCACGAGCCGGCCAAAGACGGGCAGACCGAGCTGCATCTGGTGCCAGCGACTGCGCAAAGCGGGTTGTTGTAACAGGCGCCGCAGCAGCAACACCGCCACCACGAGCAGGCCGGCAAACGGCAAGCCCCATCTGGCCACCAGCTCACTGCTTGCGATCAGGGCGCGGGTTAAAAACGGCAGGGTCTGGCCAAGATCGGTGAACACGCCGACCACCTTCGGCACGACGACGCCCATCAACAGGGCCACCACGAGCAGGGCGGTCAGTGTCAGCACGGTGGGATAAATCAGCGCCTGCATGATGCTTGCCGAGAGCTGTTCGCGGTTCTCGGTGTAATCGGCGAGACGGTTCAGCACGACATCAAGGTGACCGGTCTGCTCACCGGCCGATACGGTGGCGCGATACAACTCGGGAAACACGTGCGGGAACTCGCCCATCGCATCGGCCAGCGTGTGGCCTTCCTTGATGCGGCCGCGCACCGCGAGCAGGATGCTCTTCACGCGGGTCTTTTCACTTTGTTGTGCGGTGACCTGCAGACCCTCCTCGAGCGGCAGGCCGGAGCCGACCAGTGTCGCCAGCTGTCGCGTCAGCACCGCCAGGTCATTCCCGCTGACCCGGCCGCCACCGCGGCGGCGCCGCGCACCACGCGCCCTGACCTCTTCAACACTCAGCGGGGTCAGGCCACGTTCACGTAATTGCTGGCGTATTTGCCGCGGGGTATCACCTTCGAGCACGCCTTTCTGCGAGCGGCCCTTGCTATCCAGCGCGGTGAACTCGAACGCACTCATCGCGCATCAGTCCTCACGGGTGACGCGCAATACTTCTTCGAGCGAGGTGTGGCCAGCCAGCACCTGGCGCAGGCCCTCCTCGCGGATGCCCGGGGTATGGGTGCGGGCATGTTGTTCCATCTCATGCTCGCTGGCACCGTCATGAATCATGTCGCGTAACTGTTCATCGACCGCGACCACCTCGTAGATACCGGTGCGGCCGCGGTAGCCGATACCGCTGCAGCTGTCACAACCACTGGCGGCATACAGGGTCGGCGCCTTGCCTGGTTTGATGCCGAGCGCTTCACAGTCCGTGCGGCTGGCCACATACGGGCGTTTGCAGTCCGGGCACAGCTTGCGCACGAGGCGCTGCGCGATCACACCGGACAGGCTCGACGACAACAGGAAGGGTTCCACGCCCATGTCGCGCAGGCGGGTCACGGCACCGATTGCCGTATTCGTATGCAGGGTCGATAACACCATGTGGCCGGTGAGGCTGGCCTGCACCGCGATCTGCGCGGTTTCGAGATCGCGGATTTCGCCGACCATGACCACGTCCGGATCCTGGCGCAGGATGGCACGCAGTGCGCGGGCAAAGGTCAGTTCAACTTTCGTGTTCACATGCGTCTGACTGATGCCGTCGATGTAGTACTCGATCGGATCTTCGACAGTCATGATGTTGCGGCTGCGATCATTGAGCCGCGCCAGCATTGCATACAGGCTCGTGGTCTTGCCCGAGCCGGTCGGGCCCGTGACGAGTACGATACCGTGCGGGTGCCGGATCAGGTCGCTGACCAGCTTCAGGGACTGCGGCGGCATGCCGAGGTGCTCGAGGTCCAGCCGGCCGGCCTGCTTGTCGAGCAGGCGCAACACGACGCGCTCACCCGATCCTGCCGGCAGTGTCGAGACACGCACATCGACGGCACGCCCGGCCAGCTTCAGGGAAATACGACCGTCCTGTGGCAGTCGCTTCTCGGCAATATCGAGTTTCGCCATAACCTTGATACGTGACACGAGCAACGGCGCCAGCACGAGCTTCGGCTCGAGCACTTCACGCAGTACACCATCGACGCGCATGCGCACGACGAGACGGTTTTCATACGGTTCGATATGAATGTCCGAGGCATTCGCCTTGACCGCCTCGGTGAGTAGCGCGTTGATGAGCCGGATGATCGGTGCATCATCCTCGCTCTCCATAAGGTCTTCCGGTTCGGCCAGCTCGCCGGCGATCGACAGCAGGTCACCGCCATCGAAATCATCCATGACCAGCATGGCGTCATTCGAACCCTGCTCGTATTCACGCTGCAGGCGCTGTGCGAATTCGCCCTTGTCAATAACACTGATCGCGACTGGCTGACCGAGCATGCGGCGCACTTCTGCCAGCACGAGTGGTGACGTGCCGGGGCAACTTAATAGTTCGAGCACACCGTCACGTTCGCCACCGAGCAAGACGCCGTGCCGTTTTGCATAGGCATACGGCAACCGGTGCGCCGCGATTATCTCAAGCTGCGGCGCGGTATCATCCTGGTTGAGATGCTCACTGAGCATGCGACTCCTGCTCCTGCCCCTGTTCCTGGCTGGATTCTTCCAGCCCGGTTTCCTGAACGGTTTCTGCAAAAGGTGGCGGCAATTCGAGGAATTCCTCTACCGGTGGCAAGACGGGGGCAACATCATCCGGCAATAACGAGACACCCTGTTTTTTGCGTTCCAGTTGCTCGGCCCGGATAAAGTTGTACTTGCTCGTCGCCAGCGATGAGCCGAGTTTCGCATCACGCAGGATCACCGGGTGCAGGAACACCATGAGGTTGGTTTTCACCTTCGTCGCGGTATTGCTGCGGAACAGCGCGCCGAGCAGCGGCACATCGCCGAGCAACGGCACCTTCGATTCGCCTTCCTGCAGGTCATCCTTGATCAGGCCACCGAGCGCGACGATCGAACCGTCATCGGCGATGACGCTGGTCTTGATCGAGCGCTTGCTGGTGATGATGTCACTCGAGTTGACTGTCGTGCTGGTTGGCACCACGCTCGAAACCTCCTGCGTGATGTCGAGCTTGATGGCATTGCCTTCATTGATCTGCGGTTTGACCTTCAGCGTCAAACCAACATCCTCGCGCTGAATGGTCTGGAAGGGTGTCGCCACGCCACCGGTGGTTGCCTGGGTGCCGGTAATGAAAGGTACATTCTGGCCAACGACGATCTCGGCCTCCTCGTTATCGAGTGTTACGAGGCTCGGCGTAGACAGCACGTTGCTGTTATCGTCCGTGGCAATCGCGCGCAGCAACACGGCGAAGGGGTTGTCCGAGGTGCCGTTGCCAAGGCCCAGGTTGAGCCCGCTACCGAGGGTCGACAGAGACTCGACCGGGTCAGTAATAAGGCTGATAATGCTTGCACCCGTACCGGGGAGGTTCGTGCCCGAGATCGCGCCGCTCCCGTCTGCCGCACCATTCACTGCCCATTGCACACCGAGCTCGGAACTCTTCGTCGAGGATACCTCGGCGATCACGGCTTCGACCAGTACCTGCGCACGACGCACATCGAGCTGGCGGATCACCGCCTGCAGGGAGCGCATCAAATCCGGTGGCGCGGTGATCACGAGTGCGTTCGTATTCGGGTCGGCCTGGATGTTGATATCGCCTGCCGGCTTGCCCGCGGCAGGCTTGCCTTTGCCCTCACCCCTGATCCCTTCGCTGACGCTGGTCAACACCGGCACGAGGCTCTCGGCATCGGCGTATTTCAGGTACATGACCCGGGTATTGCCGGTCGCATCCGTCGGTGTGTCGAGATGGGTGATCAGGGCGCGCAGGCGCAGGCGCTCGGCCTTGTCACCACCGAGCAGAACACTGTTGGTACGTTCATCGGCCACCAGGGAGATCTGCCCGGTCGCGGCACCCTTGGCAGCCCCGGGTGATTGTTTCAGCGCATTGAGAATCCGCACCATTTCCGCCGCCGAGGCATGCTCGAGGCGAATCACTTCGACATCGTCACTGGTCGGGCTATCGATCTTGCGAATAATCCGCAGGATGCGCGCGATGTTGTCGGCGCGATCCGAAATGATCAGCATATTCGATTGCGGGAACGCGGCAAGGTGTCCCTGTTGCGGCACCAGGGGGCGCAGGATCGGTACCAGCTGCTGGGCATTAACGTAATCAACGCTGACCACGCGCGTCACGACTTCATCGCCACGCCCGGCACTGACCGGGATACCGCTCTGCTTGGCCGTGGCATCCGGGATGATCTTGATTGACTTGCCGCTTGGCACCGCGGCAAAACCGTGTACTTCAAGGATGGACAAAAAGATCTGGTACAGCTCGTCGCGGCTGACACTCTCGTGAGAAATCACGGTGACCTTGCCCTTGACGCGTGGATCAACAATAAAATTCTTGCCGGTTTTCTGTGCCACCGTGGAGATCAGGGACGTGATGTCCGTATTCTCCATGTTCAGCAAGGCCGTTTCCTTGTCATCAAGAGGCTGCTCAGCCTGAACCCCGCTTGCCGCTACCATAGTGAGCAACAAACCTAATGTCAGCCGTGTTATACATGTGCTGCGATACTGCATACCTGTTTCCGACTTTCTACAACGACAAATAAAGCGACAACACCACCTGCCCGTGCCTGGCGCAGGGCATATGATATGTCGCATTGTCCGATTCCTGTCCCGGTTACCGTCATCCCGGTAACCGCCCCTTGTTCACGTTACTGTATTCGCAATTGTTTATTGTCCAGCAACTTGCGTTGCAGGGTCAGCGTTTCCAGCCGGCCCCGATGCTGCAATATGACGCGATCAGCATATATCTCTTTTAGCTCCGCGCCACCCGGCAGTGTCTCGCCAATCGCGTAACTCTTTTCCTTGCCGCCGCGTGGACCGACGATTGCCAGTGCCCCGGCTGCCCGGCCGGAAGCGATCACACCACGCAGTACCAGATTCAGTTTCGTTTCCGGTGCGACGGTCGGCGCCTGCTTCACGGACTGCAACTGCGCCTTGCCGAACAGGTGTAACTGCGCGATCTGTGCCGCTTGCTGGCGCTGCACTTTTTCCGCTGCCGGTGCCGCTATCGTCGCCGGCGTGTCCTCGCCTGAGGTCGATGACAGCCATTGCAGGGTCACGTTCAACATTGAATTTACCAGCAATACAGCCAGCAGGATATTAACCAGCCACGGCAGGTAGCGTGCCAGTTGCTCGCGGTGCATACCGCGCACCATGCCTTGCAGGTCCCCCATATTCTGTCATCCACTTCTGTATGTTGTGGCGCAACTGTTTTCTTTGAATATTATTACGCTTTCTTTGCTATGTGCTTGATACTAGCAGAATTTTATATTTATGGTGAAATCAGGAAGAAGGCCGCCTCGACGAGGGCTTGCCCGTACCACGCCGACCTGAACCGCGACGCCCCTGCTGCGATTTGTCGCCGCGGGCAGGACGGGGTTTACGTTCGATGCGTACCGGCGGCTGGATATCCTCGAGCAGCATGCCCGGCTCGACCGTCCCGACCGGCAGCTTGTGTTCGATGTATTCCTCGATATCCATGAGATTGAAGGCATAGGTTTCGCAGGCAAAACTGATCGCATCGCCGCTTTCACCGGCGCGGGCGGTACGCCCGATACGGTGCACATAGTCCTCGGCATTGTCCGGCAGGTCAAAATTAAAGACATGACTAACACTGGGAATATGCAGGCCGCGGGCCGCCACATCGGTGGCCACGAGCACGGCCAGCTTGCCCTCGGTAAACTCGGCGAGCAGGCGCTGACGCTTTTTCTGTGGCACATCGCCGGACAGCAGCGCCGCATGAATACCGTTGCCTTCGAGGTAGCCCCAGACCTTTTCCGCCGCGCGCTTGGTGTTCGTGAACACGATCGAGCGACTCGGGTCGCCGTGTTTCATCAGGCCCAGCAGTAGCGGGATCTTTTCCTCATTGGCAGTGTGATACACGAGTTGCGTGACACGATCGGCCGTGACGGTTTCCGTCTCGATCACGATCTGCTCGGGGTTGTTCATATGCTCGTAGGCCAGTTCCATGACCCGGTAGGACAGGGTCGCCGAGAACAACAGCCCCTGGCGCTCTTCCGGTTTCGGCGTGCGGCGCAGCAAGAACCTGATATCCTTGATAAAACCAAGGTCGAACATGCGATCGGCCTCGTCCAGCACGACCACTTCAATGGCGCCCAGGTCAAACACACGCTGTTTGAAAAAATCGATGATCCGCCCGGGCGTGCCGATCAGGATGTCACAGCCCAGCGCCAGGCTATCGCGCTGCTTGTCGTAATCCGTGCCGCCATATATGAGCGCACGTGTCAGGCCCGTGTGCCTGCCCAGCAACTCGGCATCCTTTTCGATCTGGATCGCCAGTTCACGGGTCGGCGCGAGGATCAGGGCACGCGGCTGGTTCGGCTTGCGCTTCGGATCCGGGGTTGAACGCAGCAACCGCGTCATGGTCGCGAGCAGGAACGCGGCGGTTTTACCCGTACCGGTCTGTGCCTGGCCGGCCACGTCATGCCCGGCCAATGCCACGGGCAGGGTCCGGGCCTGTATCGGGGTACATTTCGAAAAACCAGCATCTTCAAGGCCTTGGAGCAGGGACGCGGGCAAATCGAAGTCGGCGAAAGTCTTGTCTGTAAGGTGTTGTTCTGTCATGAGAACGCAAGCATAACATGCTTTGGGCTTGCATTAGCCCTGCGCTTGGGCTCAAATGGACAAATCGCGCCGCATCCGGCGCGGACTCGTTACATAAGAACATGGTGGAGGCACGCTTTGAGCGACAAAATCGTTCACGTCACTGACGACACATTCGAGGGTACTGTTATTTCGGCGGAAGGGCCGGTCCTCGTGGATTACTGGGCTGACTGGTGTGGTCCCTGCAAAATGATTGCACCTATCCTCGATGAGATTGCCGAGGAATATGGCGACCGGATCATGATTGCCAAGCTGAATATCGATGAAAACCCGAATACTCCGCCGAAGTACGGCATTCGGGGCATCCCGACACTGATGCTGTTCAAGGGCGGTAATGTCGAAGCAACCAAGGTTGGCGCTGTTTCCAAATCACAGCTCACTGCCTTCATCGATAGCAACCTTTAAGCGGGCAATACAACACACGACCGGCGCGGCGGCGTTCAAGGTTCTGGACGCCGCCTGCTTTTGGTGCTAACTTTAGCTCCCGTCGGAAATGGTGGAGTTATAACAATAGTTACTCCCACCTTGAGGATGGTCCGGAAAAACCCGGATTCGCCCCTTTCCCGGCAAATCATAATTGTTAATACCAACCCGTTATCCGAAGCAGATTCCATAAGGATTATTGCGTACAGATTCGCTCCAGCGACTGACGTTTTTACAAACCCTCCAACGTTTTACCCAGTTTACATCACACCCGTGAGACAACTATGAACCTTACCGAACTCAAACAAAAACCCGCATCAGAACTCATTGAAATCGCCACCTCCATGGGCATTGAAGGCATGGCGCGATCGCGTAAACAGGACATCATCTTCGCTATCTTGAAGGCGCACGCGAAAAGCGGTGAAAACATTTACGGTGATGGTGTACTGGAAATCCTGCAGGACGGTTTCGGCTTCCTGCGCTCGGCAGAAGGTTCCTACCTGGCCGGGCCGGACGACATTTATGTCTCGCCAAGCCAGATTCGACGCTTTAACCTGCGTACCGGGGATACTGTTTCCGGCAAGATTCGTCCGCCGAAAGACAGTGAGCGTTACTTTGCCCTGCTCAAGGTCAGCGAGATCAATTTCGAGGCGCCGGACAAGGCCAAAAACAAGGTCCTGTTTGAAAACCTCACGCCGCTGCACGCCAACGAACGCCTCGTACTGGAAATCGGTAATGGCAGCAGCGAAGACATTACGGCACGCATCATCGACCTGTGTTCGCCGATCGGCAAGGGCCAGCGCGGCCTGATCGTCTCGCCGCCGAAGGCCGGCAAGACCATGATGCTCATGAACATCGCGCAGTCGATCACAGCGAAGTGCCCGGAATGCCACCTGATCGTGCTGCTTATCGACGAACGCCCGGAAGAAGTCACGGAAATGGCGCGCTCGGTACGCGGCGAAGTCGTGTCTTCAACCTTCGACGAACCGGCCAGCCGCCACGTACAGGTTGCCGAGATGGTGATCGAAAAGGCCAAGCGCCTCGTTGAACACAAAAAAGACGTCGTCATCCTGCTCGACTCGATCACCCGCCTGGCGCGTGCCTACAATACCGTCGTGCCGTCATCCGGCAAGGTACTGACCGGCGGTGTCGATGCCAACGCCCTGCAACGGCCGAAGCGCTTCTTCGGTGCGGCGCGTAACATCGAGGAGGGTGGTTCCCTGACTATCCTCGCCACGGCGCTCGTCGATACCGGCTCACGCATGGACGATGTGATCTACGAAGAATTCAAGGGCACCGGCAACATGGAACTGCACCTGGATCGTAACATTGCGGAAAAACGTGTTTACCCGGCGATCAATATCAACCGCTCCGGCACGCGCCGTGAAGAGCTGCTGACCAAACCGGACGAACTGCAGAAAATGTGGATCCTGCGCAAACTCCTGCACCCGATGGATGAACTCACGGCCATGGAATTCCTGCTCGACAAGATGAAGGCGACCAAGACCAACGCCGAGTTCTTTGACTCGATGAAACGGTAAGATGCGGGTTCCACTTCAGAACCCCTTCGGAGTTCATCAAGTACCCCCTGAACTTGCTAACGCAAGTTCTGGTCGCGCTGCAACAGGCCGCGCGCCGTGATCCCGGTTCACCTGCGATGCTCGGCACGGCATCTCGGTGCACAATCCATCTTCGTGCCAGTTTTATAATTTAACGAAGGGACATATCCCCCTTACGACGCAGCTGAGGCGCGCAGGCAAAATCAGGCCGAGCAAATCCCTTGATCGAGCCACATTTCGCAAGCGCCAGTGCTGCGAAATGAGCGAGTTGGGATTTGCGCTGATTTTTCCGAGCACCGAGGGAATACTGAAAACAAAACATATTTTGTTTTCAGTACAAGAAGCGGGGGCGCCCTTTCTTTTCGTCTATTTTCTTTGGGCGAGCAAAGAAAATAGACTCGCTCCGGGGGAGCGGAAACACATTTTATTCATGCAACACCGGCACCGCCCCCCAGATCTTCTCCGCGTACTCACGAATACTGCGGTCGCTGGAAAACTGCCCCATATTCGCGACGTTGATAATCGCCGCCCGCGTCCAGGCATCCGGGTCGGCATACAGTTCATCAACACGCTGTTGGCAGTCAATGTAATCGGCATAATCGGCCAGCACGAAATAGGGGTCATCACGTAACAAGCTTTTCACCAGCGACTGGTAACGCTGCACATCATCCGGCGAGAAAAAACCGGTGTCGAGCATGTCGATAACGCGGCGCAGCGGGAGGTTCTGCTCATAGATTTCACGTGGCCGGTAATGATCACGCCAGTTCGCGACTTCTTCAGCACGCAAACCAAAATAAAAAATATTGTCTTCCCCGACTGCCTCGCCGATCTCGATATTGGCACCATCATGTGTGCCAATGGTCAGGGCACCATTGAGCGCGAGCTTCATGTTCCCGGTGCCGGAGGCCTCGGTGCCGGCAGTCGATATCTGCTCGGAGAGATCGGCGGCCGGGATAATGTCACCGGCGGTGGAGACATCGTAGTTGGGGATAAACACGACCCGCAGGTAACCATTGACATGCGGATCGTTGTTCACGATATCCGCCACATCATTGATCAATTTGATAATGAGTTTCGCTGCCTGGTAACCCGGTGCGGCCTTGCCGCTGAAGATTACGGTACGCGGTAACAATGCTTCGCCATCACGAATACGATTATAGCGGGTGATAACGTGCAGAACATTAAGTAACTGGCGCTTGTATTCATGAATGCGCTTGACCTGAACATCAAACAACGTGTCAGGATCGACCTCCTGATTCAGGTGTGTGTTGATCAGCTCTGCCAGTTTTTTCTTGTTGGCCTGCTTGACCTTGCGGAATGCCTTTAACAGTTTCGTGTCATTTACATGCTTTTCGAGGTCCTTCATCCGATCCAGTTCAGTCAACCAGCTACCCTGGATATATTTCGACACGAGCTTCGCCAGTTCCGGATTACACTGGTTTAACCAGCGCCTCGGGGTCACACCATTGGTGATATTGATGATCTTGCCAGGATATAACTCGTCGAAATCGGCAAAGATCGTATCGCGCATGATCGCGGTATGAAGTTTGGATACCCCATTCACCTTGTGACTACCCACCACGGCAAGATGTGCCATGCGAATGGTTCGGCCACCACGCTCATCAATGATCGACATGCGTCGCAGACGATCTACATCGCCCGGCCAGTGATGCATCACTTCGTCGAGGAAGCGGCGGTTGATCTCGTAAATGATCTGCAAATGCCGCGGCAGGGTTTCCTCAAAGGTACTGACCGGCCAGGATTCGAGTGCTTCCGGCAACAAGGTGTGATTGGTATAGGAAAATGTCTTGCAAGTGATCTGCCAGGCTTGTTCCCAGGCCAGGCGATGATGATCGAGCAGGATACGCATGAGTTCGGCAATCGCGATGGCCGGGTGGGTATCATTTAACTGGATCGCGACCTTGTCCGGCAGGGTGTCAAAATCATCATGATGTTTCAGGTGTCGACGCAGAATGTCCTGTAATGAGGCGCTGACAAAAAAGTATTGTTGTTTCAGGCGCAGTGCCTGCCCGTTCTGGGTCGTATCATCCGGGTACAGCACGCGTGACAGGTTTTCCGATTCATTCTTGGCCGCTACCGCTTCAATATAATTACCCTCATTGAAATAACTCAGGTTGAACTCACGCGTCGACTTGGCCGACCACAGGCGCATGTTATTGACCGTGTTGCAGGCATAACCTGGCACCGGCGTGTCATAGGCCATGGCCATAACCTCCTCGGTGTCGACCCAGTGGTAATGCATGCAACCTGTCTCATCACAAAATTCCACGACGCGGCCGCCGAACTTGACCGGGAACAGAAGCTCGGCGCGTGGAAACTCCCACGGATTGCCATAGCGCAGCCAGTTTTCCGGGTGCTCGACCTGCCAGCCTTGCTCGATTGTCTGGTGGAACATGCCGTACTCGTAGCGGATGCCATAGCCGTAACCGGGCAGGCGCAAGGTCGCCATCGAATCGAGAAAACACGTGGCCAGCCGTCCCAGCCCGCCATTGCCCAGCCCGGCGTCGGGTTCCAGCTCGCGGATATCTTCGAGCTTGATGCCCATTTCATACAGGGCCTGTTCGCATTCATCGCGCACACCGAGATTGAGCATGCTATTGGTCAGGGTCCGCCCCATGAGAAATTCAAGCGACAGGTAATAGACGCGCTTGGCATCCTTGCGGTAGTAACTGCGCATGGTTTCCATCCAGCGCTCACTGAGCCGGTCACGCACCACGTAACTGGTCACGTTCAGCCAGTCGTGTGGCGTGGCCGTGAACAGGTCCTTGCACGCCGAGTAGGTCAGGCGGTTGCCGAGTGAGCGCTTCAGCGACGCCGCATCGGTGCCGAGATAATCAAAACGAATACTGGCGCGTGGCACTTTGTCAGTCATCCTGCTCTCCGCTACTGGCAGGCCTGGGAACAGGCCTTCAAATCATAGTACACCCCGGGCCCGAAGCCGGATACAACTGCCCCCATCCCCGAAGACCGGGCTATTCATGTCCTTACCCTACACAAAGTAGGTGGTTTTGACATCCGCAAATAATAGGTCGAAGATCAGCTGTCTGTCGCGCCGATGAACGGAGGAACTGTTCAAATGAGCGTATTCACAGACATGGATTTCGAGCAGTGGGCGAAGCTTGCGCATGATGATCCGCAGGCCTTTGAAACACTGCGCAGCCGCGCCATCGACGACTTTTTCAGCCGTATCCCCCCGGGCCAGCACCAGCAGCGTTTGCGCTGCCTGCAGTGGCGCATCGACCAGGTCCGGGATCACAGCAGCAATTCGATGTCGGCCTGCCTGCGTCTGTACGCGATGATGTGGGACCGCGTCGTCAGCCAGGGCGGTATGCTGGATGCCCTGCAGGGCATAGAGTCCGGTGGCCCCTCCGACCTGCCGAAGGCCGGGATCCTCGATTTTCCCGGGCCGCGCCACCACAGAGACGCCTGAACGCCTGACATCGGACTTGCCGAAAGGGCCGGTTTTCCGTATCATTCCGCGCCCTTAAGGGTTCTCGACGGCCGCAGACACTCTGCCCCCGCCGGGACAATGGATTTTGACCGAGGTAATGACCCATGAAGCCGGACACTCATCCGAACTACGACGCCGTGAAAGTCGTGTGCAGCTGCGGTAACGCATTCGAAACCCGCTCGACGATTGGCAAACCGGAACTGAGCGTTGAAGTCTGCTCACAGTGCCACCCGTTCTATACCGGCAAGCAGAAATTGCTGGATACGGCCGGCCGCGTCGACAAGTTCAAGCAGAAATACACGCGCCGCGGCAAATAATCGCGGATGCGGCAAGCATTCCTGCAAGGGGCGCCTGTGTCACACAGGCGCCCCTT
This sequence comes from Granulosicoccaceae bacterium, assembly GCA_050122215.1. Lineage (GTDB taxonomy): Bacteria > Pseudomonadota > Gammaproteobacteria > AKS1 > AKS1 > JASFJH01. The sequence goes on from JASFJH010000004.1 coordinate 19,529, forward strand.
TTTATTTGTCTCCACGCTGCTGTTGTCGCTGCTGCTTGTTACCGCCTGCCAGCCGGCGGCCCTGGCCGCCTGCAGTGCCGACCGCATCGACCGACACGCCACGGTCAGTTATGTGGCCGACGGCGATACCGTCAAACTTGCCAGTGGCGAATGGCTGCGGGTGATTGGCATCAACACGCCGGAACGCGGCCGCGACGGCCGCCCCGATGAACCGCTGGCCCAGCGCGCCCGCACCGTCCTGCAGCAGGCCCTGGCCGGGCACGACATGCAGATCGCGCTGCGGCTGGGCAGCGACCGGCGCGACCGCCATGGCCGTCTGCTCGGCCACGCCTTCCTGCCCGATGGTCGCCATCTCGGTGAAACCCTGCTCGAACAGGGCCTTGGTTTTCATATCAGCATACCGGACAACCTGTGGGCGGCTGACTGCCTGCGACGAGCCGAACAACGCGCCCGGCAGGCCGGGCGCGGCGTCTGGGCAATGCCGTGGTTTGCACCACGCGCCAGCCACAGTATCGGCCCGCGGCAAACCGGTTTCATGCGCATCCGCGGCAAGGTGGTGCGCATCGGCCACAGTCGCAAGGCCTCCTGGATAAACCTGGAAGGGCATGTCGCGCTGCGGCTTGCCAACCGTGACCTGCCACATTTCAGCGGTATCGATCTGGAAAGCCTGCAGGGCAAAACACTGACTGTGCGGGGCTGGTTTTACCGGCGCAAGGGCGAATTACGCACCTCGCTGCGCCACCCGCTGATGATAGAAAGCAGCGGCATCATGCCCGAAGCAGCCGGGCAATAGACGCGGCGACGAACTGTTTCCCGGCCAAACCTGTCCTACAATGTGACTATGAATTCATTGTTCAAACAACTGCTCGGACTTGCCCTGTTAGCCGGTGTAGTGACCGGCTGTGCGGTCAACCCGGTCACCGGTGAAAGCGATTTCGTGCTCATGTCCGAGGACGAGGAGATCGCGATCGGCCGCGAGAATCATCCGAAGATCCTCGAAAAATACAGCCGCTACGAAGACCCTGCCTTACAGGCCTACGTGCAGCAGGTGTGTGAACACCTGGGCGCCAACAGTCACCGCGCCAACCTGATCTACCGCTGCACCGTACTCGACTCGGACGGGGTCAACGCCTTCGCCCTGCCCGGCGGTTATATCTACATCACGCGTGGCCTGCTCGCCTACCTGGATTCCGAGGCCGAACTGGCCGCCGTGCTGGGACACGAGATCGGCCACGTCACCGCCCGCCACGCGGTTCGCCAACACAGTACCGCCACTGCGACCGGCATCCTCGCCGGTGTGATTGCCGCCGGCACCGGCGTGCAGGGCAGCGGTGATCTGCTCAACGTGATCGGCACGGCCATCGTGCGCGGCTACGGCCGCGAGCATGAACTCGAATCCGACCGGCTCGGCGCCGAATACCTGGCCCGCACCGGCTACGATCCGGATGCCATGCTCGACGTGATCCGCGTACTGAAAACCCAGGAGGAGTTCGAAAAACAGCGCGCCAAGGAAGAAGACCGCGAACCGCGTATCTATCACGGTGTGTTCTCGACCCACCCCGACAATGACACGCGCCTGCAACAGGTCGTGGCGAGTGCCCGGCAGCTGCAGCGCCCGAATGGCAGCCGACGCTCACGGGATGAATTCCTCGATCAGCTGCACGGCCTCGTGTTCGGAGACAGCGCCAAACAGGGGGTACGCCGGGGCAATGCCTTCTACCACGAGGAGCTAAACTTCGCGCTCGACTTCCCGCAGGGCTGGCGGCTCGAAAACTACGCGGATCGGCTGGTCGCGATTGCCCCGGGTGGCGCCGGTTCCATGCAGGTTTCCGTCAGCGATCTGAACCGTCGTTACAGTCCGCGCGACTACCTGGAAAAACGCCTGAAACTGAGCGACCTGCAGCACGGTGAGGCCATCGCGCAACATGGCATGCAAGGCTATACTGCGATCGCCGACAGCAAAACGCCGTACGGCGAACGGCCGACGCGCTTTGTCGTGCTGTTCCGCAAGGACAAGGCATGGGTGTTCCTCGGCGCAACAAAAAGTGAACAGGATCCGTACAAATACGACCGCGCCATTCTCAATACGGCGCGCAGTTTCCGTGACCTCAGCGAACAGGAACGTGAACTGGCCCGTTCCCAGCGTATCAGGGTGATCACGGCCGGGGAAAACGCGCGTTACCGCGAACTGGCAAAGCAGTCACGTATCCCCAATCATGCCGAGGCACAATTGCGCCTGCTCAACCGTCATTACCCGGAAGGCGAGCCGCTGCCGGGCAGCCGCATCAAGATTGTCGACTGATGTGTGCGGCCGC
>JASFJH010000005.1:0-20204 GCA_050122215.1 Granulosicoccaceae bacterium
GACATTGTCGAAGCCCATCCGCGTTGCCACCTCGGCAAGCCGATCAAACTCGGCCGGTTCGACATAGCGCGCCACCGGCAGGTGATAGCGGCTCGGTTGCAGGTACTGGCCGAGGGTCAGCATGTTGCAGCCGTGATCACGCAGATCCTGCATGACCTGTTCGACCTCACTGATCTCTTCACCCAGGCCAAGCATGAGGCCGGACTTGGCCGGTATGTTCGGCAGGCGCTCTTTGAAACGTTTGATCAGGTCAAGCGACCACTGGTAATCGGAACCGGGGCGGGCCTGTTTGTACAGGCGCGGCACGGTCTCGAGATTGTGATTGAACACATCCGGTGGTGTTGCCACGAGCATGTCGAGCGCGACCTCCATGCGGCCACGGAAGTCGGGTACGAGCACCTCGATCCTGGTTTGCGGCGATTGTTCACGCACGGCGCTGATACATGCAGCAAAGTGCCCGGCACCGCCATCGCGCAGGTCATCACGATCCACCGAGGTGATCACGACATAACGCAATTGCATGTCACGAATGGTCCGGGCGAGGTTGGCCGGTTCGTTGACATCAAGCGGTTTCGGCTTGCCGTGCGCGACATCGCAAAACGGGCAACGGCGCGTGCAGATGTCACCCATGATCATGAAGGTCGCGGTGCCGTGGGCAAAACACTCGCCGAGGTTCGGGCAGGAGGCCTCTTCACACACGGTGTGCAACTGGTTATTGCGCAGCGTCTGTTTGAGGCGTTCGACCTCCGGCGCATTCTGGCCGCGCGCACGGATCCACTTCGGCTTGCGCAGGGGTGTCACGGTCGGTTCGATCTTGATCGGAATGCGGGCCGTTTTCGACTGGCCTTTCAGATCGCGCTTGCTTACAGGTTGTTCAGACATCTGGAATATTGTCGCTGTCGAGAATCTGCAGCGCATTGTAACCCAGAATGCCGGACAGCCGCGTGCAGAATTGCGCGGCGATCTGTTCGTACGGTATGTCAATACCGAGATCCCGCAGTTTTGTTACGGCCAATCCCCGGTAACCGCACGGGTTGATGCGCGAGAACGGCGCCAGATCCATATCGACGTTCAGGCTCAGACCGTGGTAGCTGCGACCGCGCTTGACGCGCAGGCCGAGCGAGGCGATCTTGGCACCGTCGACGTACACGCCGGGCGCATCACTGCGGGCCTCGGCATGAATACCGTAACCGGCGAGCAGTTCGATGACGCTTTGCTCGAGCGCGGTGACCAGCTCGCGGACCCCGGTCTTGCGCCGCGGCAGGTCGAGCAGGGCGTACACGACGAGTTGCCCGGGACCGTGGTAGGTGACCTGGCCGCCGCGATCGATCTGGATCACCGGGATCTGGCCGGGATCGAGCAGGTGTTCGGCTTTGCCGTTACGGCCCTGGGTGAAGACCGGCGGGTGTTCGACCAGCCACAACTCGTCCGGGCTGTCCGGCGTGCGCGCCGCGGTGACGCGCTGCATGGCCTCGTACACGGGCAGGTAGTCGCGCAGGCCGAGCTGGCGCAGCAGCAGGGTGTCGGGGGGCTGGCTCACAGCAGCATCGAGACGTGTTCGCAGGCGTGCAATTCGCGGTACAGGTTATCGAGCTGTTGCTTGTTTCGCGCCTCGAAGGTCACCGTGATCGCGAGGTAATTGCCCTTGCCGCTCGGACGGGTCCGTACCGCACCTTCGCCGAGGTCAGGCACATGTTTGCGCACGATCGTGATCACCGCCGGCTCGAACGCCTCGACGTTTTTGCCCATGATCTTGAGGGGGAATTCGCAGGGGAATTCAAAAAGCGTGTCGTCGTGGTTGCTCATGTCTGGAAATCAAGGCAGCTTAATTTGAAATACAAAATATGGGGACAGTTTAGCGGAAAATAAACAATTGATGATTTCAGACCGATGATTGCTCGAAAATTGTTCTATTCAGCAATCATAAATCCTCATTCATCAATAAGTTAGCTGGCCTCACCGGTGCGCAGGGCCTGTTTGTAGGCCTGATAATAGTCGAGCATCTGCCGCCACAGCGGGCCGGGCCGGCCGTTGCCGACCGGTTGCCCGTCGAGCGAGGTGACCGGCAGGATTTCCTTGGTCGAGCTGGTCAACCAGATTTCATCGGCGCATTTCAGCGTGTCGATATCGATATCGGCCTCGGCATGCGACAGGCCATGCTGCGCGGCCAGTTCGAGCACGAGGTCGCGGGTAATCCCCGGCAGCAGGCATTCGCCACTCGGTGGCGTCATGATCGTGCCGTCGCGGACGATGAAGACGTTACTCGCCGCACCCTCGGTGATCTTGCCGTCACGTTGCAGGATCGCCTCGAAGGCCTCGACATCACGGGCCTGCTGGCGCAACAGGATGTTCGGCAACAGGGCGATGGCCTTGATATGGCAAAACCGCCAGCGGATATCCTCAACCAGGATGGCGGCAATGCCGTTTTGCAACAGCGCCGGTTCCGGTGTGCTGAGCGGGTTGCTCATGACGAACACGGTCGGTTGCACATCGCCCGGCGGGAAGGCGTGGTCGCGCGCCGACACACCGCGTGTGACCTGCAGGTAGATCGACTGGTCAGTGCCTTCATTGCGCGCGACGATGTTCTCGAGGATCTCGCGCCACTCATCAAGACTGTGCGGGTTATCCAGGCGAATGCCGTTAAGGCTGTTGTCCAGGCGTTGCAGGTGTTGCCCGAGGCGCAGCAGGTGGCCGCCGTAGGCCGGGATCACCTCATAAACGCCGTCGCCAAACAGAAAACCGCGATCGAGCACGGGTACGCAGGCCTGCTCGGGTGGCAGGTACTCGCCGTTGAGGTAGACGCAGGCCATGTTTAATTGAACAGGTCGTGGAACAGCAGTTTGACCCAGTCGACGAAGCGCTTCCACCAGCCGCCGCGTTCAACGTCATGCAGCGCCACCAGCGGGCGTGACACGATATCATTGCCATCAAGCGTGATGTTGACGTTACCCAGAGGCGCGCCCTTGCTGATCGGTGCCTTGATAATCGCCTCGTAGCGGATGCCGGGGTTCAAGTCCTGGTAGCGGCCGCGCGGTACGGTGACATACAGGTCATCGGCCAGGCCCAGCTTGATCTTGTCTTCGGTGCCCTGCCAGATGCGCACGTCCTTGAGGACCTCGCCGGCAGCATACAGGCGGTGGCTTTCAAAGAAACGGAAACCGTAATTCAGCAGTTTTTGTGACTCCTGTTCACGCGCCCGCTCACTGTCGGTACCGAGTACGACCGAGATCAGCCGCATGCCATCCTTGTTGGCCGAGGCCACCAGGCAGAAGCCGGCGGACTCGGTATGGCCGGTCTTTACGCCGTCGACATGTTTGTCGCGCCACAGCAGGCGGTTGCGGTTGTACTGCGTGATGTCGTTATAGGTGTATTGCTTGATTGCATACCACTCGTAATGCTCCGGGAAGTCACGAATGATGGCACTGGCGATCACGGCCATGTCCTGTGGCGTTGTATAGTGATCCGGATCCGGCAGGCCGGTACTGTTCACGAAATGCGATCCGCTCATACCGAGCCTGGCCGCGTACTGGTTCATCAGCGAGGCAAACGCCTCTTCCGAGCCGGCGACGTACTCGGCGAGTGCGACGGTCGCGTCATTACCGGACTGGATGATCACACCCTTGAGCAGTTGCTCGACACTGACCTGCGTACCAACCTCGATGAACATGCGAGAGCCCGGCATGCGCCAGGCCTTTTCGCTGACGGTGACCATGTCAGAGAGCTGGATGTTGCCGGACTTCAGTTCGCTGGCCACGACATAGGCCGTGAGCATTTTCGTCAGGCTGGCCGGCTCCATGCGCGTATCGGATTTGTCCTGCGCAATCACATGGCCGCTGTGGTGGTCGATCAACAGAAAGCCTTTGGCCGCGAGTTGTGGGGGACCCGGTATGGCTTGCGGGGCTGCCTGGGCCAGAAGGCTGAAACACAATAACAAGACAAGGCCTGGAATGAGACGTAGTGAAGACGACATGGTATTCCTTAATTTAACGTGTAATTCAGTACCGGGTTTATTCTAACGGCTTGGCAGAGTGCTGGCTAATCGGCTCAATCGATCACAATGCGGCCGGTGTTGATGCCGATTTTATCCAGGCTTTCGGCCAGCCGGTCGGCCTCTTCAACGCTGGCAATCGGGCCAATACGCACCCGGTACAGGGTTTGCTCGGCATTGCTCAACTGGCTGATGCGTACATTGCCAACCGCCGCCTCGAGCAGCCGGCCCAGCAGTTGTTCGGCATTGGTGCGGCTGGCAAAGGCGCCGACTTGCAGGAACAGGCTGAGCGCCGCTGATGGTTTGTTCGCGGCTGTGGTCTGCACGGCAGGTGCGTTCGTGTTTGCCGCGATCACGGATTGCGTCTCGCGCGTGTTGATCGCGCGCACTTCGACCAGGCCGGTGCCGCTATGGTTAATGCCGAGCTTGTGTGCCGCGGCATAGGACAGGTCGATGATCCGGTTTTCGTGGAACGGGCCGCGGTCGTTGACCTTGACGATCACCTTGCGGTTATTCTTCAGGTTGGTGACCTCGACATAGGTCGGCAGCGGCAGGCTCTTGTGCGCGGCAGTCATCGCGTACATGTCGTAGCGTTCACCGCTGGAGGTACGACGGCCATGAAACTTGGTGCCGTACCAGGAGGCGATGCCGCGTTCGTGATAATCCTCGCTTGAATCAAGCACGTAATAGCGCTTGCCGTGCACAACATAGGATTCCGGGTTGCCGTAGCGGCTGCGCGGTTCCTCGCGGGGCACGGCATTGCTGACCTGGCTCAGGTCGCGGTATTCGCTGGGGCCGCTGTCACGTTCTTCGATAAGGCTGCTGCCGCCACAGCCGGCCAACAGGCCGGGCAGCGCCAGCAGGCAGAACAAACCGGGTTTAGTTGTCACTCGCCACATTGTTCAGCATAGCCTCACGTTGCGCCCTGATTTCCTGGCTGAGCTGGTAGACGGCCATCGCATACAGGGCACTGTGATTGTAACGCGTAATCACGTAAAAGTTGTGCAGACCGAGCCAGTATTCCATGTTTTCTTCTAATTCGAGACCAATGAGCGTAGTCAAAAGTTCCGGCGGGAGGTCCTCGGGGATGGCCTCGACGCCTTTTGCCTGCAACTCGGCCAGCGGCAGGGACGGCTTCAGCGTCTCTGATGCAAGCAGCGCCTTGTCCGTGACGCCGCCGGTATTGACCCTGGCCGTGATCGGTTCGCCATTGCGCCAGCCATGGCGACGGAAGTAGTTGGCGACACTGCCAATCGCGTCGGTCGGGTTGTTCCAGATGTCCCGTTTGCCGTCGGCATCGAAATCGACGGCAAAACTGCGGAAGCTGCTGGAAATAAACTGTGGCTGGCCCATCGCGCCGGCATAGGAACCTTTCAGGGACAGCGGATCGACCTGTTCCTCGCGGGTCATGAGCAGGTAGTGTTCGAGCTCGCTGGCAAAAAACGTGCTGCGCGGCGGGTAGGCAAAGGCCAGGGTCGACAGGGCATCGATGACGCGGTAGCGGCCGGTGTGTTTGCCGTAGCGGGTTTCCACACCGATGATGGCAACGATGATCTCGGCCGGTACACCGTACTCCTGTTCGGCGCGCTCGAGGACAGCCTCGTGTTTGTCCCAGAAGGCCAGGCCACCGTTGACGCGTGCCGGGGTCACGAAGATCGGCCGGTACTGGTACCAGGGTTTCTTTTCCGCGGGCCGCGAAATCGCCTCGAGGATGTCCTCGCGGATCCGTGACTGGCCAAGCAGCCCGGTCAGTTGCTGCGCATTAAAACCGTGCCGGCTCTGCATCCTGTCGATGAATGGCTGGCTGGCCTCGTAGTCGAGCGCGCTGGCGGCCTGCGCCGGCAGGGTGGAGATTGCCAGCGCAGTGCCAAGACAAAACTGAAGTAGTTTGTTTTGCATAAGTCCCTTGTCGCCTCAATGGGCAAGTAATTTACGGTGCGTGTGCACTGACATGATGATGCCAAAACCAATCATGGTCGTCACCATCGATGTACCGCCGTAGCTGATCAGCGGCAAGGGCATGCCCACCACGGGCAACAGCCCGGTGACCATGCCGATATTAACAAACATGTTGAAAAAGAAGGTGATGGCCAGGCTACCGGCCAGCAGGCGGCCAAAGGTCTCCTGCGCGCGCGCCGCGATGTACAGGCCACGGCCAATGATAAACAGGTACAGCAGCAGCATGACCAGCACGCCGAGCAGGCCGAATTCCTCGCCATACACGGCAAAGATGAAGTCGGTGGAACGCTCCGGCAGGAATTCCAGGTGTGACTGCGTACCGTTCAGCCAGCCCTTGCCGTACAGGCCGCCGGAACCGATCGCGATCTTCGATTGCACGATGTGCCAGCCGGCGCCAAGCGGGTCGTTTTCCGGGTTGAGGAAGGTCAGTACGCGGCGTTTCTGGTAATCGTGCATGAAGTACCACAGCAGTGGCGCGGCGGCGATCGCGGTAAACATGGCGCCAAGCACGAAACGCCAGCGTATGCCCGACAGCAGCAGGACGAAGATCCCGGAGCTGGCGATCAGCAGGGCCGTGCCGAGGTCAGGTTGCTTGGCGATCAGCAAGGTCGGCACGAGAATCATAACGCCGGCGATGATGACCCGCCGCGGCCGCGGCGGCAGGGCGGCCTCGGAAAAGTACCAGGCGACCATCATCGGTACGGCGATCTTGATGATCTCCGAGGGCTGGAAGCGGACGAAGCCGAGGTCGAGCCAGCGTGTCGCGCCTTTGCCCTCACCGAGCACGAGTACCGCCACCAGCAGGGCGAGGCCAATGCCAAACAGCCACGGCGCCCAGAAATGTAGCTGACGCGGCGGGAACTGCGCGAACAACAGCATCGCCAGGGTGGCGACACCGAGTCGCGTCAGCTGGCGGAAAACCACGTCCATGTTTTCATTACTCGCGCTGTACAGGATCACAAGCCCGAGCGAGGCAAGCAACAACAGGCCGATCAGCAACTGCAGGTCGATATGCAGGGCGGCAAACAATCCACCACGACGACCGGGGTTGCGTTGCATATCAATCGTGATCACTTCCTGTTCTCTCCCAGCAGGTACGCGTCCATGATACGCCGGGCAATCGGCGCGGCCACGGCACTGCCGCTACCGGCATTTTCGGCGATCACGGCGATGGCGAGTTTCGCATCCGCAGCCGGTGCAAAGGCGATGAACAGTGCATGATCTCGCAGCCGCTCGGCAATTTCGGAGGCATCATATTCTTCGTCCTGGGCAATGCCGAATACCTGCGCCGTACCGGTTTTACCGGCCATGCGGTACTCCAGCCCGACAGCACTGCCGCGAGCAGTGCCACGCGGGCCATGCAGGACGTTTTCCATGGCGCGGATCATATAGTCCCAGTGTCCCTTGTGGCGAAGGGTAACCGCTGGCAGTTCGACGGGAGGCTGGATGACCGGCAGTTCATTCTCGGCACCCTGCAGCGCATGTAACAGGCGCGGCTGGACGCGTTTGCCGTGCGCGGCCAGGATTGACGTCGTGGTCGCAAGTTGCAGCGGCGTGACCAGGGTAAAGCCCTGGCCGATACCGGTGATCAATGTCTCGCCAGGGTACCAGACCTCGTTGCGGGCGCGGCGTTTCCACTCGCGTGACGGCAACAGGCCTGACATTTCCCCGTGTACATCGATACCGGTTTTATCGCCAAAGCCGAATCGCGCCAGAAAATCCGACATGCGATCAATATTGAGTTGTTGCGCGAGATCGTAGAAATACACATCGCATGATTCGGTAATCGCCGCGTTCAGATCAGTAATGCCGTGTCCGCCTTTTTTCCAGTCACGGTACTTGCGCTCGTCGCCCTTGAGCTCATACCAGCCATGACAGGCGACCTTGTTGCTGCCATGACCGTGTTCGAGACCGGCCAGACCGATGAAGGGTTTCAGCGTTGAGCCGGGCGGGTACTGACCGAGCAGGGTGCGGTTAAACAACGGCTTGTCACGCGACTTGCGCAGTTCGGCATAGGTCTGCACGTCAATGCCGTTGACGAACAGGTTCGGATCATAGCCCGGCTTGCTGACCATGGCGATGACCTCGCCGCTGTCGGGCACGATCGCGACTACCGAACCGCGGTAATCACCGAGTGCCTCATTCGCGAGTTGTTGCAGTCGCAGGTCAATGTTCAGGTACAGGTTCTTGCCCGGGATAGGCGGTGCTTCCTGCAAGACCCGCAGGCGCCGGCCCTGCGCGTTGACCTCTTCCTGCTGGTAGCCGACGGTGCCGTGCAGGAGCTCTTCATAGGAGCGTTCGATGCCGAGCTTGCCGATGTGGGTAGTGGCACTGTAATTGGCGGCATCGATACGCTGTAATTCTTTTTCATCGATCCGGCCGACGTAACCGACCACATGTGCACTGAGCATACCATGCGGGTAATGGCGGGTCAGGCGGGCACGGATATCGACGCCATCAAAGCGGTGCCGGTTGACGGCAAAACGTGCGACTTCCTGCTCGTTGAGCCGGTAGCGTAACGGGATGCTGTCAAAGTGGCGTTTCTGCTTGAGCAGGCGCTGGAAGTGTTCGATGTCACTGTCACTGATCGGCAGCACCTCGCGCAGCGCGGCAATGGTTGCGTCCATGTCATCGATCTGCTCCGGGATCACTTCAAGGCTGAACGAGGGGATGTTCTCGGCGAGCACGACGCCGTTGCGGTCGAAGATCAGGCCGCGGGTTGGCGGGATCGGCACGAGCTTGACGCGGTTGTTGCGCGACAGGGTCGAGAAGTGCTCATGGTGCAGAATCTGTAACCAGAACAACCGGGCGAACACGCCGAGCAGCACGATAATAATCAAGGCCAGCGCGGTGATCGCGCGGCGGTTGAACAGTCGCGATTCGACGGCCTGATCCTTGATGCGCAAACGACGGGGCATGGGCGGTATTTACTGTACCTGAAAGCGGCGGCGCAGGTCGCGCAGCAGCAGGTAGACCCACGGCCAGAGCAGGGTGCTCGTCAGCGAAGGTAACCAGTAGGTCCAGCTGTTCGGCGGCTGGCCGATGGCACCCTTGACCCATAGCACGAGCATTTGCGCGAGCAGCACGAGCACGAGCACCGACAGCGCCTGCTGCCAGACCGGGAAGACCCGGATGCGCCGATGCAGTTTCAGGACGATGTAGGCAACGACCGCATAGGCCAGCGCGTGTTGCCCGAGCAGGCTACCGGTGAGCACGTCGACAAACAGGCCGGCACACCAGCTCCAGCCGATGCCGAAACGATGCGGTACGGCCAGGCACCAGTAGATCATGACCAGTGCCACCCATTCCGGGCGGAAGCGTTGCGCCCACTCCGGTAATGGCAGGGCGACCAGCAGCATCGCGACGAGCAGGCTGGTGATGATGACGATACCGCCGCGGCGGTTATGGATTGCCATTTGCCGCCTCCTTTTCAGTCCAGACCAGCAGTACCTCGCGGCTGCGTTGCAGCGCGGCGATAGGCGCGGCAACGACCCCGAGGTAGGGGCGCGCCGGATCCCTGTCGATGTGCGTGACACGCGCCACCGGGTAACCGGGCGGGAAGCGGCCGCCAAGGCCTGAGCTGATCAGCAGGTCATCGACCTCGATCTCGGCATTGTTGGGGATATACAGCAGTTCCAGTTCATCGGCGCGCCCGGTGCCGATGGCAATCGCGCGTTGCCCGCTGCGATTGCTCTGTACCGGCAGGGCATGGCTCGGATCGGTGATCAACATGGCGGTGCTGGAGAACGGGCTGGTGCGGATGACCTGGCCGATCACGCCGTCGGCATCGATCAGCGGCTGGCCGACAAACACCTCGTCATTGTCGCCCTTGTTTATCATGATCTGGCGCGTAAACGGGTCGAGGTCAACGCGCAACAGTTCGGCGATCAGGACACGCTCCCCGACCTTGAAGGAGGACTCGAGCAGTTCACGCAGGCGCATGTTCTCGGTTTCCAGCGCGGCGTATTTCTGTAATTGCGCCTTGAGTAACAGGTTCTGCGTGCGCAGTGATTCGTTTTCATCGAGCAGGGTTGAGCGCTGCGACAGGCCCTCGCCAAGTTCATCGGCGACCACAAACGGCAGGTTGATGGTCTGGCGCAGCGGTTCGACAATCACAGACAAACCGGAGCGCAGGGTATCGAGGTGTTGATAGCGATGATCAACTGTCATCAGCACGATGGAGCTGATAAGGAATAACAGGAAGCGGGCATTGAGTGACGGGCCCTGTGTGAACAGCGTTTTAATTACCAACCCCCGTCGGTCATTCAGCGGCGGCGCCTGCGCGCCGCCGTCGTGTGATGCTATTCAAGATCGAAAAAATCGACGCCGTGTTCATCAATCATTTCAAGCACCCGGCCACCGCCACGTGCAACACAGGTCAGCGGATCGTCGGCGACGATCACCGGCAGGCCGGTTTCTTCGGATAACAGTTTGTCAAAGTCGCGCAGCAATGCGCCACCACCGGTTAATACCATACCACGCTCGGCAACGTCGGCACCGAGTTCCGGCGGGGTCTGTTCGAGTGCGGTTTTCACGGCGCTGACAATCCCGGATAATGGTTCCTGCAGGGCTTCGAGGATTTCATTACTGTTCAGCATGAAGCTGCGCGGCACACCCTCGGCAAGGTTACGACCCTTGACTTCCATCTCCCGTACTTCGTTGGCCGGGAAGGCGGCACCGATTTGCAACTTGATGGACTCGGCAGTGGTTTCACCGATAAGACTGCCGTAGTTACGACGCACGTAACTGATAATGGCATCATCGAAACGATCGCCACCGATACGTACCGATGCCGAGTACACGATGCCATTCAGGGAGATCACGGCGACTTCCGTGGTACCGCCACCGATGTCGAGCACCATCGAGCCTTGTGCCTCACCGACCGGCATGCCGGCACCGATTGCCGCGGCCATCGGTTCATCGATCAAATACACTTCGCGGGCGCCGGCACCGATCGCCGATTCCTTGATCGCGCGACGTTCAACCTGGGTGGAACCACAGGGCACACACACAACAACACGCGGGCTCGGACGGAAGAACTTGGACTCATGCACCTTGCGGATGAAGTGCTGCAACATCTTTTCGGTAACATTGAAATCGGCGATCACGCCATCCTTGAGCGGGCGAATCGCGGTGATGTTGCCCGGCGTACGGCCGAGCATAAGTTTGGCCTCGGCACCGACGGCAGCGATGCTCTTTGAACCGCTCGCGCCGCGGTCCTGGCGAATCGCTACCACCGAGGGTTCGTTGAGTACGATACCCTGCCCATGGGCGTAAATGAGTGTATTGGCGGTTCCGAGGTCGATAGACAGGTCGGTTGAAAACAAGCCACGAAAGGCGTTGAACATGTTATCCGGTATCCTTAGATATCTTACAGGCTGAAATAATGCGCTACTCTATCAACGCCCCGGGTTTTGGGCAAGGCGACATCTGTGATAAGTTTCGCATCCTGCTGATTTGCCGGGCTCGACCGGCAAACGGCCAAATCACTATTTTGGAGACATCTCATGTCACTGTCACGTACCGACGTGGAGAAAATCGCCCACCTCGCCCGGCTTGCCATCGACGAGGCCGATGTGGACGGCTATGCCGGTGAGCTGTCGAAAATCCTGGAACTGGTCGAGCAGATGAACGCGGTCGATACCTCGGGCGTCGTGCCCATGGCACACCCGCTGGACGCCGTGCAACGTTTGCGCGCCGACGAGGTCACCGAGGAGAATCGTCGTGAGCAGTTCCAGGCTATCGCCCCGGCTGTCGAAGACGGTTTGTTCCTCGTGCCGAAGGTGATCGAGTAATCCCCCGGCATTCCTTTATATATAGTTATAGTGACCATGCATAACAAAACACTCAGCGAACTTTCCGCCGCGCTGGCGGACAAGCAGTTCTCCAGCGAGGAACTGACCCGGCATTTCCTTGACCGTATCAGGCAATATGACGGGCAGATCAACTGTTACATCACCGTCGATGAAGAGCAGGCCATGCAGATGGCACGCGCTGCCGATACACGACGCGCCAGTGGCCAGGCCGAGGCATTGACCGGTATACCGCTCGCGCAAAAAGATATTTTCTGCACGCAGGGCCTGCGCACCTCGTGCGGATCGAAGATGCTCGACAACTTTGTTTCGCCATATGACGCGACCGTGATCGAACACTTCAAGCAGGCGGGCGCGGTGACCCTGGGCAAGACCAACATGGATGAGTTCGCGATGGGCTCATCGAATGAAACCAGTTATTACGGCCCGGTGCGTAACCCCTGGGCAACCGATGCCGTGCCGGGTGGTTCCTCAGGTGGTTCGGCCGCGGCCGTGGCCGCCGGCCTGGCGCCGGCCTCGACCGGCACGGATACAGGTGGTTCGATCCGCCAGCCGGCCGCACTGTGCGGGATCACCGGACTGAAACCGACCTACGGTCGCGTCTCCCGTTACGGCATGATCGCGTTTGCCTCGAGCCTCGACCAGGCCGGGCCGATGGCGCGCACCGCTGAAGACGCGGCACTCATGCTCAATGTCATGGCCGGTTTCGACCAGCGCGACTCGACCAGCGTCGATCGCGAGGTGCCGGATTACACCGCGACGCTGAATGATTCACTCGACGGCTTGAAGATTGGCCTGCCGAAGGAGTATTTCGGTGAGGGTCTCGACAGCCGCATGGCCGCGGTGATCGACACCGCGATCAAGCAATACGAGGCCCTCGGCGCGAGCGTACAGGAAGTCAGCCTGCCGAACGCATCACTGTCCGTGCCGACCTACTACGTGGTGGCGCCGGCCGAGTGCTCCTCGAACCTGTCGCGGTTCGATGGTGTGCGCTTCGGCTATCGCTGCGAGAATCCACAGGACCTGGAAGATCTGTACAAGCGTTCGCGCGGCGAAGGCTTCGGCGCCGAGGTCAAGCGTCGCATCATGATCGGTACCTATGCGTTGTCGGCAGGTTACTACGATGCCTATTACCTGAAGGCACAGCAGTTACGCCGCCTGATCAGTGATGATTTCCGCCAGGCGTTTGAAAGCGTCGATGTCCTGATGGGGCCGACCTCGCCCTCGGCGGCGTTCAATCTTGGTGAGCGCAGCGATGACCCGGTTACCATGTACCTGTCGGATATCTACACGATTGCGGTCAACCTGGCCGGCCTGCCCGGCATGTCGGTGCCGGCGGGCTTTATCGACGGTCGCCCGGCGGGGCTGCAGATCATCGGTAATTATTTTGACGAGGCGCGCCTGCTCAACGTGGCGCACCGTTACCAGCAGGCAACCGACTGGCACACGCAGGTGCCCAGGGGCTTTGAATAAATATCCAACGCAGAGACGCCAGGACGCAGAGGTCGCAGAGGGTTTTGAAATTTGTATTTTCCAGTAGTCATTTTGTAATACTTTGCGATCTTTGCGCCTCAGCGTCTTTGCGTTAAAAGAGGTAATACTGAATATGGAATGGGAAGTTGTCATCGGCCTGGAGATTCATGCCCAGCTGGCCACAAAAAGCAAGATATTCTCGGGCGCGTCAACCGCTTACGGTGCACAGCCAAACACGCAGGCCTGCGCGGTCGACCTCGGCCTGCCCGGGGTGTTGCCGGTACTGAATGAACAGGCCGTGAACATGGCAGTGCGCTTCGCGCTCGCGACCGGCGCCGAGATCGGCCACCGTTCGGTGTTTGCCCGCAAGAACTACTTCTACCCGGACCTGCCCAAGGGTTACCAGATCAGCCAGTATGAATTGCCGATCGTCGGCAAGGGCACGCTGGAGATCCGTCTCGAGGACGGCACGAGCAAGACCATTGGCATTACCCGTGCGCACCTGGAGGAAGATGCCGGCAAGTCCCTGCACGAGGACTTTCATGGCATGACCGGTATTGACCTGAACCGGGCGGGTACACCGCTGCTCGAGATCGTCTCTGAACCGGATATGCGCTCGGCGAAAGAGGCGGTCGCCTACATGAAGAAAATGCATTCGCTGGTCACCTACATCGGTATCTGCGACGGCAACATGCAGGAAGGTTCATTCCGTTGCGATGCGAATGTCTCGGTACGGCCGAAGGGCCAGGAGGAATTCGGTACGCGTACCGAGCTGAAAAACCTGAACTCCTTCCGGTTTGTCGAGCGGGCCATCAATTACGAGGTCGAGCGCCAGATCGATGTGCTCGAAGGCGGTGGCAAGGTGGTACAGGAAACCCGCCTGTATGATGCCGACAAGCATGAAACCCGCTCGATGCGCAGCAAGGAAGAGGCCTTCGATTACCGCTATTTCCCGGACCCGGACCTGTTGCCGGTCGTGGTCGAGGATGACCGTATCGAGCAGGTGCGGGCCACATTGCCGGAACTGCCCGATGCCAAGCACGCGCGCTTTGTCGCACAGTACGACCTGTCTGATTATGACGCGGATGGTTTGACCGCGACGCGCGCGATAGCCGATTACTATGAGCAGGCCGTTGCTGCCGCCGACAACGAGACGAAACTGTGCGCCAACTGGATCATGGGCGAACTGACCGCCGCCCTGAACCGCGATGATCGTGACATCAGCGACAGCCCGGTCAGCGCCGAGATGCTGGCGGGCATGATCAAGCGTATCAAGGACAATACCATTTCCGGCAAGATCGCCAAGCAGGTGTTCGAGGCGATGTGGAACGGAGAGGGTGACGCCGATAGCGTGATCGAGGCGAAAGGCCTGAAACAGATGACCGATACGGGGGCGATAGAAAAGATCGTCGATGAAGTCATTGCCAATAACCCGAAACAGGTCGAGCAGTACAAGGGCGGCAAGGACAAGTTACTCGGTTTCTTTGTTGGCCAGGTCATGAAACAGACGCAGGGCAAGGCCAACCCGGGGCAGGTTAACCAGCTCATCAAGCAAAAGCTTGAGAGTTAGGGGATCGCTTGCTACAGGTTGCTCGCGCCGCGCTTTCCCGTCATGGCGATACTTTCCAGCGTCATGGTACGGTTACGGCCACTATGCTTGGCCTGGTACATGGCATTATCGGCAAACTTCAACAAGGTATTCATCGCCACCTCGGTATCGAAGCCTGCCGGATCGATGTAGGCAATTCCGCAGCTCACGGTAATGCTGATCGTCTTGTCATCAAAGTGTATGGGGTGGGATTCGATACCGGTTCTGATCTTTTCCGCATGCTGTTGCAGACCCTGGCCGGTTTCACCAATGGTCAGGATCAAAAACTCCTCACCACCGATCCGGAACAGGAAATCATCCCGGCGTGAATTGCTGCTCAGGATGCTGGCGAATTCACACAGGCATTGATCGCCGACCAGGTGGCCATAGCGATCATTGATCTGCTTGAAGTGATCGATATCGATTAACACGGCGCTGATATGTTTATTGTTGCGTTGTGCCTCAGCCAGCAGTTCCGGGAATATTTCAAGCAGGTGCCGGCGATTATACAACTCGGTCAGCGTGTCGGTAATGGCAAGTGATTGCAGTTGTTGTTGCGTGGCTTCAATCACGGCCTGTTTGTCGCGCAGGCTTTCCACCATGTCACTGAACTTGTTTGATAACAGGTCGATTTCGTTTCTCTCGGTCTGGCGGCTCACCTCGGGCAGGCTACCCAGGGCAACTTCATCGGTCATTTCGGCGAGTTCGCGCAAGGGTTTCTGGAAGTTACGTAGCAGGAAGGTCCACAGCGAGATAATGCCGAAAGCCCCCATCAGAATGAATAACAGTGTGAGTTTGTTGAACTGGGCAATATGTTCGAACAGGCTGGTCTCGGAGGTGGCGAACCACAGCTCAAGCCCCGGTGTGGTGATGGTGCCGGGCAGGTTGATGCGCTGCAGCATGTAGTATTCCTTGCCCAGGTGCATGCGCCTGGTATAGCGGTCGAAGCCTTTGCCGATAAAGGCCGGGTTGGTAGCATCGATGACCATACCATTTTTGATAATAAATATGTAACCGTTACTTTGTTGTTCGAGCGCGTTGAGCAAACTGCGGTCATAATCAATGTCGAGCACAACCTGCCCGAGCAATGCTTCGCGGTAGAAGATCGGGGCTGATGCAGCCAGTCGCAACATGTTGTTCGAAAATTCGTAGCGGGTGGATTCTGCTGTATCGCCAGGCGAGGGTATAGCAAGGGGGTGATCGGCTTTTGTGCCGGCCACTATCTTGCCATCCATGCTGACAATGTTTGCATGGTTGACGGGTAACCAGCTGAACTGGCGGTGAAAGAGAGTATCCAGTGGTTCCGTGTCTGCTGCGATCGATTTAATAATATACATATACTCCTGCAATTGCAGGTCTGAACGCACGATAGCGGCATAACGTTTCAGCTCGTTATGTTGTGCCAGGATATTCGCATCGAGCAGTTGTGCAGTACGCCGGGTATTTTCCTCTGCCTCATCGAGCATGATAGTACGCGCGTAAAACGAGGAGGCATACAATACTGTCGCGAGAAACGCAGACAGTACCACGACGAAGAATATCAGCCGGGAACGATATGTCTTCAGGCTAAACATCGTTTACGGGATCTGGTTGGCGGGCATCTCGGTGATAGGTACGATCGACAGCCTGTCGGCGAGGTCGCCTTCATGCAGGTATTGCTGGCTCAGGGTGAGTATTTTCACCACATCATCCGAAGCCATATCCGAGGCCACTGCCGACAAAACGCGGTAGAAGGGGTAATGCCCGGCGCGCAGGTTCTTGCTGCTGGGCGCATAGCCATCAATCTTCAGCGCCTTGACCCTGTCCTTGTCATTAAACTTCCAGACCGCGCCGGTGTGGCCGACAGCAGTTTTGAAATCATTCAGGCGGGTCACCATGTCCGCGGCGCTTTGCACATTCAGACGCTGGCTGGTGAATTCGCCCGGTGTCCTGAGGAGGGTCTTCCAGTGGCCGGGGCGTTTTTTACAATGCAGGCGGGTAACGACGACGATGGCCTCGTCTTTACCGCCGACCTCCTGCCAGTTGGTGATCTCACCACGGAATATTTTTCTTGCCTGGTCGCTGCTAAGTGCGTTGACCGGGTTATCCTCGTTGACGAGGATCAGGACGGGTTCGAGTGCCAGCGGGAATACCTGCAGCCTGTTCTTCCTGATTTCCTGCTCGGTGAGCGGGCAGCAGACAAAGCCGAAGGTCTCCATACCGTTGCCATGCTGCATGGCGGACTTGATCCCGGCATTGCAACCGGCACCGAGCATGGCCTCGCGCCCGAATAACGTGATCTCGCGGCCGGTAGCCTTTTCCAGGCGAGGTTTTAGCTCGTCAAACACGACCCACGAAAAGTGTGCACCGGCCCCGGTAATGACCGGTGGCTTGTCCGCGGCATGGACGCCTGTTACCCCACCTAAAAGCACTAAAGCCAGCACCGCATGGTATGCGCGTAGCATGATATCTCCCCCCCTGATTGTTTGTTATTCGGCTGGCGGTACTTCCGTGGCTTGACTGCGCCGCACTACACTGCGGTTCCAATCCGGGATCATGTATTCAGTATTATTGCCGGAACGCCGTGCCGGAATGCGTATAAATGAGTGTAGACGAATATTGCCGGATGTGGAGCCGGGCGCAAAAAAAAGCTGCTTTATATCAGGTGGTTCCGCATACCGGACAATCCGGATCGCGACGAAATCTCATGCTGCGCCATTCCATGTGCAGGGCATCGAACATGAGCAGCCGGCCACACAGGCTGTCACCGATCCCGGCGAGCAACTTGATGGCCTCGACGGCCTGCAGGGTGCCGATATTGCCGACCACCGGGGCGAGCACGCCGTTTTCGCTGCACAGTAATTCTTCATCCTCGCTACTTTCACTGTACAGGCAGCGGTAACAGGGACTGTCTGGCAGGCCTGGCTGGAAGACGGTGAGCTGGCCTTCAAAACGGATCGCCGCGCCAGACACGAGCGCGGTGCGGGTTGCGACACAGGCCGTGTTCACTGCAAACCGCGTCGCGAAATTGTCCGAGCAGTCGAGCACGACATCGGCCTGCCCGACCTGTTCACGCAGTGCCTGGTCGTCAAGGCGCGCGCCAACCGGTGTTACCCTGATCAGCGGGTTGAGTGCAAGCAACGTATCGCGGGCCGAGTCGACCTTGGCCCGCCCGACGGCAGCAGCAGTATGCAGGATTTGCCGTTGCAGGTTGGAGAGCTCGACCACATCATCATCGACAATGACGAGTTCCCCGACGCCTGCCGCGGCCAGGTACATCGCCGCCGGTGAACCGAGGCCACCCGCGCCGATGATCAGCGCACGGCTGTCGGCCAGGCGTTGCTGCCCCTCGATGCCGATTTGCGGCAGCATGATCTGGCGGCTGTAGCGTAGCAGTTCGTCGTCGTTCATAACCGGAGCATACCACGGTAGCAGGTTGACAGGCGTCTGTGGCCCGGGCACATTGGCGCTCGTTTTGGAGTAAATCAGGCAAGGGTTGTACATGGAACCGATCAAGGCATGGCCACGCGCCGTCAGTGATAACGGCTTTATCAGGAAGCTGTTGTACCACCGTGATCTGCGCAAGCTGTTTGCCGCGCTGGGGCCGCGTTTCGTTATCCGTGACATCGACAGTGTGCAACTGTATTGCGATCTGAAGGAAGGCAAGGGCCCCGGTCGGACCATCATCAAGTACGGTGAGCATGACCCTTTTCTCATGCAGCTGATGAAGGACTTCATCCGCCCGGACAAGGCCGTGATCGATGTCGGTGCCAACATTGGCAGCTATTCACTGGTGGCCTCGCGTTACACGACTGCACCGGTGTATGCCTTTGAACCCGAGCCGTTCAACTATAACGTGTTGCTGAACAACATCGCGCTGAATCATGCAGGCAATGTGCATGCCTACCAGAAGGCGGCGGGTAACGAGCCGGGCACCTTGCAGCTATACCTGAACCCGTTCAACCAGGGCGATCATCGCTGTTACCGTTCCGGCGAGGGCCGCGACTGTGTTGATATCGAGGCAGTAAGGATCGACGATGAACTGGCCGGCGAGGACATCAGCCGGATCGGTTTTATCAAGATCGATGTGCAGGGCTTTGAACTCATGACCGTGCAGGGCATGCGGCATATTCTCGAGACTGTGCCGGGCCTCAGGGTGATCACCGAGTTCGAGGCGGACAGTATGCGCGAGGCCGGATACGAGCCGGGCGCGTATCTCGAGTTCTTCGATGAGCTGGGCTACCGGATGCAGTTTGCCGACGAGGTAGAACGCGCGCTGCATGACATCTCGCGTGAGCAGCTCATGGAGATGAGCACGCGCATGAGCACGATCAACCTGTTGTTCTCGAAACCCTGATCAGCGTGTCAGCTGACCGAGGGTCACGCGCTCGCGACCTTCGAGGTCGGTGAGGGTGTCAACATGCGTAAAGCCGGCCTGTCGCATAAGTTTACGTACGGCATTGCCCTGTTCCAGGCCATGTTCGAGCATGAGCCAGCCCCCGGCCTGCAGGTGACGTGGCGCACCGCTGATGAGGCTGCGGATCGCATCGAGTCCGTCCGGGCCGGAGACAAGCGCGAGTCCGGGTTCAAAGCGCACGTCACCGCGCGCCAGGTGCGGATCATTTTCGGCGATATAGGGCGGGTTGCCGACGATCAGTTCGAACCGGTCGTTGTCGGTAAAGGCACTGTACCAGCGGCTGTGTAGCAAGGTGACGTTGTGCAGGCCGAGCCGATCGCGGTTGGCGGTGGCAACCGCGAGGGCCGCGACAGACAGGTCGCAGGCCGTGACCTCGCAGCGGGGACGCTCACTGGCGATGGCCAACGCAATCGCGCCACTACCCGTGCCGAGATCGGCAATGCGCCAGGTGGCCCCGGCCGGAATGATGGCCAGCGCCGCTTCGACCAGTGTTTCCGTGTCGGGCCGCGGGATCAGCGTATCGGCGCTGACCTGTAAATCCAGTGACCAGAATTCGCGTTGCCCGGTCAGATGCGCGACCGGTTCACCGGCCAGTCGCCGCGCGAGCAAGGTGTTGAAGGTTTGCAAAGCCTGTTTGTCTGCATGCTGTTCCGGCCAGGTCATGAGATAACTGCGGGGCTTGCCAAGCGCATGCGCGAGCAGGCATTCGGCATCGAGCCGCGGTGAGTCGGACACCGCATCGAGTTCGGTACTGGCGGCGTTGAGCAGTGCCCTGATGCGCGTGTCGGCTTCAGTCATCACCGATGGCGGCCAGCAGGTCGGCCTGGTATTCGAGCACAAGCTGATCGATGAGCTGGTCGAGATCGCCGGCCAGTACTTCCTCGAGCTTGTACAGGGTCAGGTTGATGCGGTGATCGGTGATCCGCCCCTGCGGGTAGTTATAGGTGCGGATGCGTTCCGAGCGATCGCCGCTGCCGATCAGGTTGC
>JASFJH010000006.1:0-19499 GCA_050122215.1 Granulosicoccaceae bacterium
TCGCGGTGATGTGTCTCGACGGCCTGCACCTGTTTGCGGATCAGGCAGCTGAAGAACAGCTCGAGCTCCAGCCGTAGCGGTGCCTGGCGCGCGGCAAGCGCCTGCTCGGCGCGCCGGCTCAGCGTTGTTTTCAGAAAATATGATGTCATATTCATATAGATAGCATATTCCGGGCCGGGTTCACTCGCAGGGCGGCACAGTTTGCTATAATTCCCGCCCTTTCCCTGAACAGATTTCGAATTTTCGTATGACCAGACAACGCAAGGCTGCTGCCCTTATTTCCGGCGGGCTCGATTCCATGCTCGCCGCCAGGACCATCATGGATCAAGGTATCCATGTCGAGGGGATTAATTTCTTCACCGGCTTCTGCGTGGAAGGGCATACCCATGCGATCCGCAAAAAGGATCGCAACAAGCCGAAACGCAATAACGCACTGTGGGTCGCGGAACAACTCGGCATCAAGCTGCACATTGTCGATGTGATCGAGGAATACAAGGACATCGTCATCAACCCGAAGCATGGTTACGGCGCGCACATGAACCCGTGCCTCGACTGCAAGGGTTTCATGGTGCGCAAGGCGCAGGAATGGATCGACGAAAACGGTTTTGACTTCATCATTACGGGCGAGGTGATCGGCCAGCGACCGATGTCACAACGCAAGGACACAATGCCCGTGGTGGCGCGTGAATCCGGGGCCGGTGATCGCCTGTTGCGGCCGTTGTGCGCAAAGTTGTTGCCGGAGACCCTGCCGGAACGCGAAGGCTGGGTTGATCGTGAAAAACTGCATGACCTGAGCGGTCGTACCCGCAAGCCGCAAATGGCCATGGCCGGGCAAATGGGCTTTGAAGATTATGCGCAGCCTGCCGGTGGTTGCTGTTTCCTCACCGATGAACAGTATTCGAAAAAGTTTGTCGACCTGTGGGAAGCGCGCGGCGATCGTGATTACGAGCTGGATGACATCATGTTGCTCAAGGTTGGCCGTCATATTCGTCCCGCCAGGCACTACAAGTTGATCGTCGGCCGTGAAGAAGGCGAGAACAACTTCCTGTCCGGCTATCGCAAGCAGTTTGCCAGTATCAAAACCGTCAGCCATGCCGGGCCACTGGTGCTGGTGGATGGTAAACCGACAGACGATGACCTGGAGTTTGCCGCACGCATCGCGGCACGCTACAGTCAGGGGCGCATGGCAGACAAGGTCACGGTCGAGATCACAAATACACAGGGAGTGAGTCGGCAACTGGATGTCGAGCCTTTACCGCCGAACCAGCTACCAGAAGACTGGCACGTATAAACGTGCCTGTAAAAGGATAACGAACGCGTTATGGCTCATCACACCCTCGACGCACGCCGCCTGATTTGCCCGATGCCTGTTATTCGCACACAGGACAGGGTGGCAACGCTGGAGGCGGGGGATACGCTGGAAGTTATTTGTACTGATCCCGGCGCCCTGAATGATATACCGGCGTGGTGTCGCATCAATGGTCACCAGGTAATAGAAACAAAAGAACACGATGACGAAGTCATCATCACGGTAAGGGTCGGAGAACAATAAACATGGCACATAGCCATACACATCCACCGGCAATGCCTGACGACCACGATCCACGTTATGCGACAATTCGTCGTGTCACCCTGATCGGTAGCCTGGTTGATTTCCTGCTGGGCGTGGCAAAAATTGCGGTGGGTTATGTTTACCACTCCCAGGCACTTATTGCCGACGGCATTCATTCGCTGTCAGACCTTGCCACCGACTTCATGGTGATCTATGCAGCCCGGCATGCCAGCCAGGCGGCCGATGAAGAACACCCCTATGGCCAGGCCCGCATCGAAACGGTGATGACCGTTGGCCTTGGTGCGGCACTCATTATCGTTGCCATTGGCATTGCCTGGGATGCAGTAAGTCGCCTGTTTGAACCGGAACGCCTGCTGCATCCGGGGATCCTGGCCGTGGTCGTGGCCGCGATATCGATTCTTGCCAAGGAAGCGATTTATCACTACACCATGCATGCGGCGAAAAAGCTGCGTTCCAGGTTGTTGCGCGCCAATGCCTGGCACAGTCGCAGTGATGCCATCTCATCAATCATCGTCTTCGTGGGCGTGCTTGGCGCGATGGCCGGGCTGGATTACCTTGATGCGATTGCTGCGGTCGGGGTAGCCATCATGATCGTGAAGATTGGCTGGGAGCTGGCCTGGCACAGTATCCGGGAGCTCATCGATACGGCCCTGGATGCAGAAAGGGTGCAGCACATCCACAAGACCATTGAAGATGTACCGGGCGTGGTCGACCTGCATATGTTGCGGACGCGGCGCATGGGCGCCGACGCGCTGGTCGATGTGCATATCCAGGTCGAACCCAAGTTAAGTGTCTCCGAGGGACATCAGATCAGCGAGCTGGTGCGACGCAAACTCATTGACGAGATAGAGGAAGTCACCGATGTTATGGTGCATATCGACCCGGAAGATGATGAGCGGGCGACACCGTGTTGCGAGCTGCCGGATCGCGATCAGGTCATCGCCCGGCTCAGGGAGCTGTGGCAGGCAGAGGCCAGGGCGCGTGACATTCAGGACATAACGCTGCATTATCTCGACGGACATATCGAAGTAGAGGCCTGTCTGCCGCTGGCAGTTGTGGACAGCCCGGAAGCCGCCAGGGAACTGGCCGGCCGACTGGCCGGTCTTGCCGAAAGTGACCCGGTTATATCCAGAGCACGTATCGGCTTTTCCTAGCACCAGAGTGGTGCAAACTGTACAAATAATGCACCATATTAGCGCGCATTATTCTTTATGCACTGATATGAACAGAATAATTAGCAAGCAAAACAGATAGTTAATGCCGTGGCATAGTTCATGCACTAAACAACGCCAAAGATTCTCGCGGTCACCACTTGGCGGCCGGAATATTTTAGTATTGAATCCAATGTATCAGGACTGAATTCCAAAGGAGTTAACCATGTCCGCAGCGAAAGTAAACAAGATGATCAAGGACAACGAAATCAGCTTCGTTGACCTGCGTTTCACCGATTCACGGGGTAAGGAACAGCACGTTACTATCCCGACTTCGGAAATGGGAACGGGTTTCTTCAAGGAAGGCAAAATGTTCGATGGCTCATCCATCGCCGGTTGGAAGGGCATTAGCGAATCGGACATGATCCTGATGCCGGACAGCACAACTGCGGTACTGGATCCGTTCATGGATGAGCCGACCATGATCATCCGTTGCGACATTGTTGAGCCGAGCACCATGCAGGGTTACGAGCGTGACCCGCGTTCAATCGCCCGTCGCGCCGAGGAATACCTGAAGTCGACGAAGATTGGTGACACGGCCTACTTCGGCCCGGAAAACGAGTTCTTCGTGCTTGACGACGTGCGCTGGGGTGCGACCATGAGTGGCGCATTTTACAAGGTTGACTCGGAAGAAGCCGAGTGGAACTCGGAACGAGTCTATGCCGACGGCAACATGGGTCATCGCCCGACTCTGAAGGGTGGCTACTTCCCGGTTCCGCCGGTCGATTCACTGCAGGACATGCGTTCTGCCATGTGTCTGGCCATGGAAGACATGGGCCTGAAGACCGAAGTACATCACCATGAAGTGGCGACAGCCGGCCAGTGTGAAATCGGTGTAGCCTTTAACACGCTCGTGCAAAAAGCGGATGAAGTTCAGATCCTGAAATACGTTGTGCAGAACGTGGCGCATGCCTATGGCAAGACTGCGACCTTCATGCCGAAGCCACTGGTTGGTGATAATGGCAGCGGTATGCATGTCCACCAGTCGATTGCCAAGGCCGGCAAGAACCTGTTCAGCGGTAACAAGTACGGTGGCCTGTCTGAACTGGCCCTGTACTATATCGGTGGTATCGTCAAGCATGCACGTGCCTTGAACGCGCTGGCCAATGCTTCAACCAATTCATACAAACGACTCGTACCGGGCTTTGAAGCGCCGGTTATGCTGGCCTACTCGGCACGTAACCGCTCTGCCTCGATTCGTATCCCATATGTGATGAATCCGAAGGCTCGTCGTATCGAGGTTCGCTTTGGTGATTCTACGGCCAACCCGTACCTGTGCTTCTCTGCCATGCTCATGGCCGGTCTCGACGGTATCCAGAACAAGATCCACCCGGGCGATGCGATGGACAAGGATCTGTATGATCTGCCAGCTGAAGAAGCTGCGAGTATCCCGACAGTTTGCCACAGCCTTGATATGGCACTCGATGCCCTGGATCAGGATCGCAAGTTCCTCACCGCGGGTGGTGTCTTTACGGATGATGCAATCGATGGTTACATCAGCCTGAAGATGGATGAAGTCACTCGCCTGCGTATGACCACGCACCCGGTTGAATTCGATATGTATTACAGCCTGTAAGACATATCTATCAGCAGATAAAACACCCCCGCATTGCGGGGGTGTTTTTTTTTGAACTGTGACCGGCAACACAGCTCAAATTTGTCGAGCCGCTTGCACTCGGTTATGCTCAGGATAAGGAGAAAGGGAGAACACCAATGTTGCGCGCCATGATCATGCTCAGCCTGTTGGCCATGGCCCTGCCGGTCAACGCCAGCCTGTACAAGTGCCAGGATGCCGAGGGCAATATTTCCTACACAGATTCTCCCTGTGACAACGGCGAAGAACTGAAATTGCCGCCGATCCCGACCTACACACCGAGACCATTGCCGGCATCCACAAGCAGGGAACGCCCGCAGCCAGAAGCGTTCACCTATACCCGGCTCGCCATCAGCAAGCCGGAACAGGATGAGTTGATTATCGAGAATACCGGCAAGCTGGAGATCGCTATCGACATTGCTCCGGCCCTGCGGCACCTGGACGGTCATCGGTTTGTACTGGCCCTGGATGGAACGCGCCTGAAGACCAGTGGCACCACCACCCGGGTACGTATCGATAACGTCGATCCGGGAAGCCACACTGTGCAGGCGATCATCGTTGATAGGGATGGCGTGGAACTGAAAAAATCAGCCATCGTGACTTTTTACATGAAGCGGCAAAGCATCCTGCAGCCGCAAACCGCACCGGGGGCACCACGCATACCCGCTGTACCCGGCGCACCGCGCGCACCGAGCCCTGTGCCATCTCCACCGCCATCACCGTAATCGCCGTATCCACCATCCCCAACTTGCCAAACGCACTATTATGGTGCAAGGTAATATTATTCACAGCCCGATCGGGCTAACGACGAGCACTGAGAGCATTCAGGCAAAAGCCTGTGCGCCATTCTTTCCATCTATCTTATTGATTATTCTATATTTATACACTTACAACTGGACCGGTAAAAAAAACTACGCGTGCCTGCAAAAACTGGTTCAGGAATTGCACAAAGAAACTGCATGACAGCCCGGATGAAACAGGACAAGGATTTACTTTCCAGGTTAATCGAAAACTTGGCCACGGCGACGCTCGTGTTCGGTGCAGATCTGAAGCTCGTGTATATGAACCCGGCGGCCGAGATGCTGATGGGAGCGAGTGTGCGCAAGCTCAGGGGCAAGCCGGTGAAAAGTCTGCTGCAAAATGCCGACGATTTTGAGCAGCACCTGCAGCGTGCGCACCAGAATGGCCAGGCCTTCAATGAGCACGAACTACAACTGGTACTCGCATCAGGCAAACATATGACCGTGGATTGCATGATTTCAGCCATCATCGAGCCCGGTGAGCCGAGTATTGTCATTGTCGAGATGCAGCAGGTCGACCGGCACTTGCGGATCTCACGCGAGGAAACCCTGCTGGCACAAAATATGGCGACCCGGGCCCTGATCCGCGGTGTGGCCCATGAAGTGAAAAACCCGCTCGGTGGCCTGCGCGGGGCGGCACAGTTGCTGGAACGGGAGCTGCCGAGCGAAGCGCTGAAGGAATACACGCATATCATAATCGGCGAGGCAGACCGGCTGCAAAACCTGGTCGACAAGATGCTGGGGCCAAATGACCTGCCGGATATGGGTATGGTGAATATCCACGAGGTGCTGGAACGCGTGCGCAGCCTTTCCCTGGCGGAAGTACCGCAGGGCGTCATGATCAAACGCGATTACGACACAAGTATCCCCGAGTTTGTCGCCGACAAGGACATGCTGATCCAGGCGGTACTGAATATCGTCAGGAACGCAATCCAGTCGGTTGCACAAAATGGTGTAGTGACTTTAAAGACCCGGATCGACAGGCAGTACACGATCGGCAATACGCGCTACCGGCACGTGGTGCGCATTGATGTGATAGACAATGGCCCGGGTATCGATGAAGACATGCTGGAAAGTATCTTCTACCCGATGGTAACGACACGTGAAGGGGGCACGGGCCTGGGCCTGTCGATCGCACAATCACTGATTAACCGTCATAACGGCATTATTGAATGTGAAAGCCGCAAGGGTGAAACCGTATTCACCATTCGGATACCACTTATAACGGAGATGCAAGATGAGCAGGGATAAAGTCTGGATCATTGATGATGACCGATCCATACGTTGGGTACTGGAAAAGGCCCTGGGTCAGGCCGATATGGAAGTCAACAGTTATGAAGATGCGAATAAAGTCATGGCCATGTTGAACAGGGAACAGCCCGATGTCATCGTTACCGATATCCGCATGCCCGGCATCAATGGTCTGGATTTATTGAAAAACATCAATGATGAATATCCGGAACTACCGGTGATCATCATGACGGCGCATTCTGATCTGGACAGTGCTGTGTCGGCCTATGAAGGTGGCGCATTTGAATACCTGCCGAAACCGTTCGATGTCGATGAAGCAGTGGAAATGGTCAAACGTGCCGTCGAGCTGAACCGGACCAGGATAGCGAGCAAGGAGGGTGAAGAAGAGGAAACCCCGGAGATCATAGGTGAGGCGCCGGCCATGCAGGAGGTGTTCCGCGCGATTGGACGACTGGCACGTTCCAACATCACGGTATTGATCAATGGCGAGTCCGGTACCGGCAAGGAACTCGTCGCACATGCCCTGCACCGGCACAGCCCGCGCGCCGACAAGCCATTTATTGCCCTGAACACGGCCGCAATCCCGCGTGACCTGCTTGAGTCGGAATTGTTCGGCCATGAAAAGGGCGCCTTTACCGGCGCGCAGGCCATGCGCAAGGGGCGATTCGAACAGGCCGATGGCGGTACACTGTTCCTCGATGAGATCGGTGACATGCCGGCCGAGTTACAGACCCGGCTGTTACGTGTGCTGGCCGAAGGCGAGTTCTACCGTGTCGGCGGCCATACGCCGATCAAGGTCGATGTGCGGATCATTGCCGCCACCCACCAGAACCTGGAAAAGCTTGTCGAGCAGGGCAAGTTCCGTGAAGACCTGTTTCACCGTCTGAATGTTATCCGTGTGCATATCCCGCCACTACGCGACCGTCGTGAGGACATCCCGTTGTTGATGCAGCATTTCCTTGCCAGCTCGGCGAGGGAACTGAACACCGAGTACAAGCAGATGTTGCCGGAGACAGAAAAGTACATCAGTGGTCTGGACTGGCCGGGCAATGTGCGCCAGCTGGAAAATACGGCGCGCTGGTTGACCGTCATGGCACCGGGCAAGGAAATCCATATCGAGGATTTACCGCCGGAACTGCATGGTGAAGAAAGCGTTTCAAATAACGGCGATGACTGGCGCAGCGCGATTGAACGCTGGGCCGACAAAAAGTTGTTGGCAGGCGAAACCGCCCTGCTCGATGAGGCAACCCCGGATTACGAGCGCATCATGATCAGGGTCGCACTCAAGCATACCGGCGGCCGGCGCCAGGATGCGGCGAAATTGCTCGGCTGGGGACGCAATACCCTGACGCGCAAAATCAAAGAGCTGAATATGGAAGCATGATGCGTGAGGCTCAGGCAGCGTGCTGATTGAGCTTCAATCGCTGCCACAACTGTGCACAGCCGGTTGCCCGGGCATTTGCAGGCTACCGGTCAATTCTGACAGTGACTGCAGGCCGTGGCGCTGCAGGTAATCTCGCAGCCCCGCATTAATTTCTTTACAGATTAGCGGATTATAGAACAGGGCCGTGCCGATACCGATCGTGGTCGCGCCGGCGATAATAAATTCGAGCGCGTCATCGGCGCTGTTGATACCGCCCTGGCCGATGATCGGGATATTATGCTGCTTCGCGACCTGGTGGACCTGGTGCACCTTGAGCAGGGCCACCGGTTTGATGGCCGGGCCGGACAGGCCGCCCTGGCCATTGCCGATCACGGGTGCGCGGCGCTCGATGTCGATGGCCATGCCCATCAGCGTGTTGATCACAGCCAGGCCATCGGTGCCGGCCTCGATGCAACGGCGCGCGTTTTCCGCGATATCTGTCTGATTGGGTGAGAGTTTTGCGATCAGCGGTTTGCTGGTTTGTGCCCGGCAGGCCTCGACCACGCGCGCCGACATGTCGGGGTCATTGCCAAACGCTACCCCACCCTCTTTCACGTTCGGGCAGGAGATGTTGATTTCCATCGCGTCGATCGGCGAGTCATCGAACAGGCGCGTGACCTCGGCGTATTCCTCGACCGTTGAGCCGGACAGGTTGGCGATGTAGCGGGTCTCGGCAAAGTCGAGCGTTGGCAGGATCGTCTCGACGACATGCCGGGTACCGGGGTTTTGCAGACCAATCGCATTGAGCATGCCGCCCGGGGTCTCGTAGACACGGTGTGGCACGTTGCCCAGGCGTGGCTCGAGCGTTGTGCCCTTCAGGCAGACGGCGCCGACCTCGCGGTGGGAAAAGCCTTCCACCCGCGTGTATTCGTGGCCAAAGCCGACGCAGCCGGATAACAACACGATCGGGGAGTTCAGCTGCAGCCCGCAAAATTCAGTGGCGAGTGGATTCATATGCCCTATTGTATCTTGCTTTTTTGACAGGATTAACAAGATTGACAGGATAATGGATGAATCAGTAAAAAAATCCTCTTAATCCTGTAAATCCTGTCTGTTTCTTTACAATAC
Source organism: Granulosicoccaceae bacterium (assembly GCA_050122215.1). Lineage (GTDB taxonomy): Bacteria > Pseudomonadota > Gammaproteobacteria > AKS1 > AKS1 > JASFJH01. The sequence goes on from JASFJH010000006.1 coordinate 8,921, forward strand.
AGCATATGTTTCACATTGTTCTGTTCGAGCCGGAGATCCCGCCGAATACCGGCAATATCATGCGCCTGTGTGCGAACACCGGGGCGCGGCTGCATCTGATCGAACCAATCGGCTTCGAACTCGATGACAGGAAGCTGCGGCGCGCCGGGCTGGATTACCGCGACCTGGCGACTGTCACGGTGCACCCCGATCTCGATACCTGTCTGCGCGCGCTGGCAGGTGGCCGCGTCTATGCGCTATCGACGCGCGGCCAACGGTACTACGACCGTGCCCGTTACCAGCCGGGTGATGTCTTGCTGTTTGGCCCGGAGACCCGCGGCCTGCCACAGGCCTTGCTCGATGTTCTTGGTGAGGAGCGGGTATTGCGCCTGCCGATGCAGCCCGACAGCCGCAGCCTGAACCTGTCGAATACCGTCGCCGTGGTGTTGTACGAGGCGTGGCGACAAAACGGCTTCAAGTAGGCAGTTCGCAGTATTCAGAAAAAAAGCCTTTTCTCTTTTGCGGCCAGCTTTTTTATTCGTGTTTCTGTGCGCGGTTTAGCAGCTCCTGTACCGCGGTATGCGGGTCCAGACCTTTATGCACGACACGGTACACCTGTTCGCTGATGGGCATATCAATACCCATGCGACCACACATTTCATGCAGGACGCGCGCAGTCTCCGCCCCTTCCACGACCTGGCCGATTGCCTCAAACGCCTGTTGCGGGGTCTGGCCGGCGGCCAGTGCCTTGCCGAAGCGACGGTTGCGGCTTTGATCGTCGGTACAGGTCAGGACGAGATCGCCCAGTCCGGCAAGACCCATAAAGGTTTCTGCCTGTGCGCCATGTGCCAGTCCGAAGCGGGTGATCTCGGCCAGCCCGCGTGTGATCAATGCCGCGCGTGTGTTCGCACCAAAACCCAGACCGTCGGCGATACCGGCCGCGATGGCGAGCACGTTCTTGATGGCACCACCGATCTCGACCCCGACCACATCATTGGCCATGTAGGCTCGAAAGGTATCAGTATGCAGGCGTGCAGCAAGCAGATCGGCAAGCGCTTCGCTGCCAGACGCGACCGTCACCGCGGTGGGTAAGCCCGCAGCAACCTCACGGGCAAAGGTCGGACCGGAGATCACCGCCGAGGTGTGGGCGTTACCCACTTCATCGGCCATGACTTCATGCAGGAGCTTGTGTGTATGCGGTTCGAGTCCCTTGCTGGCCCAGGCGATAACGTGTTCAGGCGTGATCATCGGGGCAATGGCATGCAGGGTTTCGCGAAAGGCATGGCTCGGTACGACGACCAGTACAATATGACTCGCAGCAATCGCGCGGGCCAGATCCGCTTCAAGTACTAATGACGCCGGAAAGGTTTGCTCGGGCAGATAACGTTCATTGCAGCGCGCCACCTGCATGGTCGCGATATGCTCGGCGCGGTGCCCCCACAGGGTAACCGGGCGCTCATTTTGCGCCAGCAGGATAGCCAACGCGGTTCCCCACGAACCGGCACCGAGTACTGTAACGGGTTGTGCTGTCCCGTCCATACCTGTCTCCGAGGGCATCCGGTATGAATGCCCTGCTTGTTATTGTGTCGATTGCGCTTCAGCTTCCTGTTGTGTCTTTTCCAGTTGTTGCGCAAGCAGGGCATCAAAATTGACCGGTTGCAGCACCATTTGCGGGAAACCGCCGCGGGCAACCAGATCGGTCAGGCATTCACGCGCGTAAGGGAACAGAATGTTCGGACAGTAACTGCCGAGCATATAGGTCATGTTCTCATCATCGAAACCGTTGATGTTGAAGATACCGGCCTGCTGCACTTCGGCAAGGTAGGCCGTGCGATCATCTTCAAGCTTGGCTGTGACCGTGACCATCAGCACAATTTCAAAAACCTTGTCAGCCAGCGAGGTCGAGCGGCTCTGGATTTGCACGTTCATGTTCGGTTGCCAGTCTTCACCCTTGAAGATATCCGGAGAGTTCGGACTCTCGTAAGAAATATCCTTCATGTAGATCTTCTGGATCGCGAAGTGTTGCTGGCTGGTATCGGTTGCTGCGTTATCAGTCATATTGGTATCCGTTCAGGTATCAGGCCAACCCGAGCATCGGGTCGAGCTTGTCATCGAAATCGAGTTCAGACATGTCGTCGAAACCACCAACATGATAATCATCGATAAAAATTTGTGGCACACTGGTTTGACCATTGGCGCGCTGGATCATTTCCCCACGTTGTTCCGGGTGCTCATCAATCCGGATATCAGTGTAGTTGATCCCTTTGTTATCCAGTAATTTACGTGCACGTATGCAGTAGGGACACATTGCAGTACTGTACATAACAACTTCAGGCATTGCAGATTCCTGTATATAAAATGAGTTTACTTGCTCAGGGGTAAGCTGGCATTTTGCCATGCCATGATGCCACCCTTGAGGTTGAAGACATTTTCAAAACCGTTCTTACGCAACATGCTGCATGCAGCATTTGAACGTGTACCGGACCGGCAACTGACGATGATGGGCTTCTCACGATGCGCTTTTAATTCATTCACACGTTGTTGAACGTTGCCAAGAGGAATATGGATGGAGTTGATGATATGCCCTTCGACGAATTCCTTGTCTTCGCGCACGTCAACCACGACAGCCTTTTCATGATTGATCATCTTGATGGCCTCCGCAGGACCAACCTGGACAACACCGCTTAACGCACTTTGCAGGTTGCTGGCGAACAGCAGCGCAATGATAATCACGAGCGCGAGAAACAGCTCCCAGTTATTGATGACAAAACTTGTAAGTTGATCCATAAGGAGTTGAGTAATCCGGTATTAGTCGAGCGTTATATAGAAATTGTTCAGCCGCCCGCGTAGGCGACTGTTTTGATTCATTGTGTGTCAGTGCTTAAAGGTTTGTCTGACAGAAGACTTCACGCATCATGCCGATGAGTCGCAGTGTCCGCTCGTCACCGACCCGGTAGTACACACGGTTGGCATCCTTGCGCGATGCAAGAATACCCTTGTCGCGCAAGATGGCGAGATGCTGTGAAATATTGCTTTGTGAAGTACCGACATTTTCGACGATATCCTGCACGCTGACTTCGCGGTCGCCAAGGGTGCAGAGAATTTTCAATCGCAACGGGTGCGACATGGCCTTTAGCGATCGTGAGGCACGATCAATATCCTCATCACGTGAGATGAGTGTAGGACTGATAACTGTACTCATGATGTCTGGCCCTGCGTGATTAACACTTTCCCTGAATATCCCTTTCATATCGGGAAGTTATTTTACATACGTTTATCCATATATACTAAAAACATTATACAATTATGTAGCGTTTGAGAAGTCACAAATACACAAATCGGGGGAAATTGGTGTCAGGACGGGGGACATTCCTTTAAAATACGGCCCTGGACTGGTATCGAAACCATGGTTTGAGTTAGACTTAGTCTAAGCTCTTGCTTCTGCTGATAAGCCTGAAAAAGCATTTATGTCATTGATTCCAAAACCAATGTTGCTCGTAATTCTGGATGGCTGGGGTTACAGCGAGACGTCAGAATCCAACGCGATAGCCGCGGCCAACAAGCCCGTGTGGGATGCGTTGTGGGAAAACTGTCCGCATACGCTGATCCGCGGCTCCGGCGCCGAAGTCGGCCTGCCGGCCGAGCAAATGGGCAATTCCGAGGTCGGTCACCTGAACCTTGGCGCCGGCCGTATCGTCTACCAGGAATTCACCCGGGTCAGCCGTTCGATCAAGACCGGTTCGTTTTTCAAGAACCATACCCTGACTGACGCCGTCGACAGGGCCATCGAAACCGGCAAGGCCGTGCACATCCTGGGCCTGCTGTCGCCCGGCGGCGTGCACAGCCACGAGGAACATCTGCAGGCGATGGCCCGGCTCGCGGTGGAGCGCGGTGCGCCGCATGTTTATCTGCACGCCTTCCTCGACGGTCGCGATACGCCGCCAAAGAGCGCGGAAACCTCGATCAAGACCATGGAAGCGCTGTTCGATGAACTTGGCAACGGCCGGATCGCCTCGATCATCGGCCGCTATTACTCCATGGATCGTGATCACCGCTGGCCGCGCATCCAGGCCTCGTATGATCTGATCACCCAGGGCAAAGGCGAATTTACGGCGAAAACCGCCAGTGAGGCGCTCGAACAGGCCTACCAGCGCAGCGAATCCGACGAGTTCGTCAAGGCGACGGCGATTGTGCCACAAGGCGAGCAGCCGGTGCGGGTCAACGACGGCGATATCGTCGTGTTCATGAACTTCCGTTCGGATCGCGCACGGCAGATCACGCGACCCTTCATCGAGGATGACTTTGATGGTTTCGAGCGCGAAGTCAGGCCGAAGCTCGGCCAGTTTGTCAGCCTGACCGAGTACAAGGATGATTTCGACATCCCGGTTGCCTTCCCGCCAGAGCGGCTGAGCAATGTCTTCGGTGCCTATATCTCCAGCCTGGGTTTGCGCCAACTGCGAATTGCCGAGACCGAAAAATACGCGCATGTCACGTTCTTCTTCAATGGCGGCGAGGAAACCCCGTTTGAGGGTGAGGATCGCATCCTCGTGAACTCGCCGGATGTCGCCACCTATGATCTGCAGCCGGAAATGAATGCCCCGGAGCTGACGGACAGGCTGGTCGAGGCCATCGAGAGCAAACAGTACGATGCGATTATCTGCAATTTCGCCAACCCGGATATGGTCGGACACACCGGCAATTTCGATGCGACCGTCAAGGCCATCGAAGCCCTGGATACCTGTCTGGGCCGGATCAAGCAGGCCCTGCTTAACGTCGGAGGCGAGATGCTGATTACGGCGGATCATGGCAATGCCGAACTCATGCGCGGTGAAGGCACCGGCCAGGCACATACCGCACACACGACCAACCCGGTACCCCTGATCTATGTGGGCCGTCCGGCACAGTTCGAGATCGATCATGGCACCCTGTCCGATGTTGCACCGACCATGTTGTACCTGATGGGACTCAAACAGCCCAACGAGATGAATGGCAAAATCCTGCTGGAACTGGCCGGGCAAGGCAACGAGAAGAGCAAGGATGATGCGGCTTAAAATATAGTAGGCTGTCATCAGTTGGCAGTATTCAGAAAGGACTTTCACGCTATTTCTGCCAACTGCAAACTGACATCTGCCAACTAATTATGGCATGCTAGCACCGTGATGCACGGCCTTCGCATGTTATCTGCCCTGCCTGTGTACTGCGCACGTCTGCGCGGTATCGTCTTGATCCTCGTCTTCAGTTGCCTGACCCCCTCCGTGCTGGCAGATACCGATAATACCGACACGTCCGCGCAGCGCGCGCGCCTGGTCGAGTTACGCCAAACCATCGACGAGTTACAGAAGACACTGGATAAACAGCGCGACAAACACCACAAGCTGCGCAAGGAACTGCGCCTCGCGGAAAAGACAATCAGCGGTATTGTCCGGCAACTGGACCTGGTGAATCGCAAACTCAAACATCAGCAAAAGCGCGTTGACAACCTCAGTGGTGAGCGCCGCAAGCTGCGCGCCGAGCTGGCCGCACAGCGCCGGGTGTTGAGCGGGCAGTTGCGCGCTGCGTATGCCATCGGCCGCCAGGAATACACGAAGCTGTTGCTCAACCAGCAGGACCCGGCAGTGCTCGGACGTACCCTCGTCTATTACGACTATCTGAACAGGGCGCGCAGCGAGCGTATTGATGACATCCGCGACAAGGTAACGCGGCTTGAGCAGGTTGAGAAAGATCTGAAGCAAGGCGCCATTGCGCTGCAGGCGACGCGCGATGAACAGCTGGCCGAAAAGCGCAAACTGGAACGCAATCACGCCCGGCGCAAGAAGATTGTTGACAGCCTGGCCAGGCAAATCCGCACCCGCGAACAGAAACTGGGCCAGGCCAGGGCCGACGCACAGCAACTTGAGGCCCTGCTACAGGGCCTGCGCGAGGCCCTTGCGGATATCCCGGCAGAGGCCGGCCAGCGGCAGCCATTTGCCGCGCTGCGCGGCCAGTTGGCCTTGCCGGTCAAGGGGCGGATCCGGGCCCGTTTCGGCTCCAGGCGCAAGGAGGGCAAGTTGCGCTGGCAGGGAGTGCTGATCGGTGCCCGTGAAGGCAGCGCAGTGCGGGCTGTATCGCATGGCCGGGTCGCCTACGCGGACTGGCTGCGTGGTTTCGGTCTCATGGTGATCATCGATCACGGTGACGGCTACATGTCGCTGTATGGCCATAACCAGAGCCTGTTCGTCGAGACCGGCGACTGGGTCGAGGCTGGCGAGGTGATTGGTGGAGCCGGCCGCAGTGGTGGTCAACAGCGCAGCGGCGTGTATTTCGAAATTCGAAATAACGGCAAGCCGACCAACCCTTTGCGCTGGTGTCGGCGCAGCTGAGCGCCGACGAAGTGGCGGCTCACGGAACCAGCGACGGCGGCCAATGTCGTATAGTGTATGCTTATTATATATACGGCTTGTGCAGACGCCATTTTTAGCAAATACTAGGTAAATCGCGCCGCGCAGTAGCGGCTGGCGGGCTGGGAAGGCCGGAGATGACTCGAAAATGCCAGCCAGGACGGATTTGAGATGTATGGAGAGAGCATGAATACGCTGACAAGAAACCTGTTGGTCCTGTTTACCGGAATGTTGCTCGGGATCAGCCTCGTTATAGGCCAGAGTGTGATGGCCGATCGCAGTGAGACCGGCGAACCGTTGCCGCTGGATGAATTACGCGTATTCAGCGAGGTGTTTGGCAAGATCAAGTCCGACTATGTCGAGGAAAAGAGCGACAAGGACCTGATTGAATTTGCCATCGGCGGCATGCTCGGCAGTCTCGACCCGCATTCCGCCTACCTGAACAAGGAGGCCTTTGAGGACCTGCAGGTCGGTACCTCGGGCCAGTTTGGCGGACTGGGTATCGAAATCAGTCTCGAAGACGGCTTCGTCAAGGTCGTTGCCCCGATTGATGACACCCCGGCGCAACGTGCCGGTATACAGGCGGGCGATTTGATAATTCGTCTTGATGAGAAATCAGTGAAGGGCATGAGCCTGACCGAGGCGGTGAAGATCATGCGCGGTGAGCCGGGTACGGCTATCGACCTGACCGTGGTGCGTGAAGGGGTGGACAAGCCTCTCAAGATCGAAATAATTCGCGACATCATCCGTGTCAAAAGCGTCAAGCAACGCACGGTTGAACCGGGTTACGGCTATGTGCGCATCACCCAGTTCCAGAGCCGCACCGGTGACTCGCTGCATAATGCCATCAACAGCCTGAAGCAAGAGAACGATGACAGCCTGCGAGGCCTGGTGATCGATCTGCGTAACAACCCCGGCGGTGTATTGAATGCCGCCGTCGAGGTGTCGGATGCCTTTATCAACAAGGGCATGCTCGTATACACGAAGGGCCGGAATCAGGATGCCGATAACGAGTTCAAGGCCACACCGGGAGACATACTGGTCGGTGCGCCGATTGTGGTATTGATTAATGGTGGTTCAGCCTCGGCCTCGGAGATCGTGGCCGGTGCACTGCAGGATCACAAGCGCGCGGTAATCATGGGCAGCAAGAGCTTTGGCAAGGGCTCGGTGCAAACCATACTGCCGATGGTAAATGGCACGGCGGTCAAATTGACCACGGCGCGTTACTACACGCCGAATGGACGTTCTATCCAGGCTGAAGGGATCGTGCCGGATATCGAGGTCGCTGACCTGAGCGTCTCGCGCAAGAAAGGTGACGGGATTACCCAGCTCAAGGAGGCCGACCTGAACGGCCATATCTCCAATGGCAACAAGAAAAAACAGCCGGCCAGGGACAAGCTCGAAGACAGCAAAAAAGACGCTGAACTGGACAGCCTGGCGCAGACCGATTATGTGCTGTATGAAGCGATAAACCTGCTCAAGGGTATGAACATCATGCATGCCCGGATGACCAGCAGCAAACCGTAAGCCATGCGTTTACTGGTCGGCCTCATACTGGGCTGGTGTGTTGCGATGCCGGTTATGGCTGCGACCCCGGTGATCAGTATCATCATCGATGATCTCGGCGATCGCGGCAAACAGGATGAAGCTGCGGTGCGCCTGCCCGGCTCCCTCAATTATGCATTTCTCCCGCACGCCCCGCATACGCCGCGCCTGGCCAGACTGGCACACAGCATGCACAAGGAAGTGATCCTGCATATGCCAATGCAGGCCCAGCAGCAGGAAAAGAAACTGGGGCCAGGTGGCCTGACCCTGAATATGACCGAAGAAGAATTCGTACGCACGCTGGAACTGGCCCTGGCCTCGGTGCCGCATGTGAAAGGCCTGAACAACCACATGGGCAGCCTGCTGACCCGTCATCCCGGGCATATGCTCTGGCTCATGCAGGCCATGAACCGTCGCGGTGACCTGTTTTTTGTCGATAGCCGCACGACACGGTATTCCGTGGCCAGGACCCTGGCCGAAGAGCAACATGTACCTAACCTTGCCCGCGATATATTCCTCGATGCGCAGCGCAGTGAAGCCTTTGTAGAAAAGCAGTTTGATGAACTGTTGCGCGTTGCCCGCACGTCTGGCGGGGCACTGGCAATCGGCCACCCTTACCCTGAAACCCTCAGGGTCCTCAAGCATCGCCTGCATGAACTGGAGCAGGAAAATATCCGGCTCGTGCCGGTCAGTGAACTGCTCAAACGCAAGGGGAAACGAACATGGCACGTGTCCTTGTCCCGCTAGCACAGGGCTGCGAAGAGCTCGAAGCGGTTACCATCATCGATCTGCTTGTCCGGGCCGGTGTCAAGGTCACCAGCGCCGGGCTGGATGATCAACCGGTGCGCGCCAGCCGCGGTACCGTACTCGTGCCGGATACCGATCTCGATACAGCCCTGCAACAGGATTACGACATGGTGGTACTGCCCGGCGGCCTGCCCGGGGCGGATCATCTGAATAACGACCCGCGTATCCAGTCACTGCTGAAAAACATGGCCGCACAGGACAAATACACGGCCGCGATTTGCGCTGCACCGAAAGTCCTGGCCAGTGCCGGATTGCTCGATGGCAAGAAGGCAACGAGTTATCCCGGCGCGCTCGATGCACTGGGAATAACCGCCGAGCCCGAAGCCGTCGTGGTCGATGGCAGGGTCATCACCTCGCGTGGCCCGGGCACGGCGATGGATTTCGCCTTGGCACTCATCGAAACACTCGTCGGCAAGGACAAGCGCGATGAGGTCGAAAAGAGCCTGGCAAGATAATTTTTAGACAGGATTAACATGATTTACAGGATAATTAAATAAAGAAAAATCCATCAATCATGTTAATCTCGTGAACCCTGTCTAAAGTCACCCCTGAACTTTTCTCTCCTGCTTTCATACATGGCCGTTATCATTTTCAGATTGAAGGATGTTCCCGAAGACGAGGCCGACGAGGTGCGCGAGTTATTGCTCGCCAACCATCTCGACTTCTACGAGACCTCGGCGGGAAAGTGGGGCATCTCCATCGCCGCGATCTGGTTAAAGGACGATTCGCAGAAAGACCGGGCGCGGGTCCTGATCGACGAGTACCAGTCAAAAAAGCTGAAACAAGTCAGGGAGGAGTTTGCGATACTGCGCAGCAAAGGCGAGCTTGAGACATTTGCCGCTCGTATCCGGCAACACCCGTTACAGGCGCTGTTTGTCCTGCTGTTTATTCTGTTTATTCTTTACCTGACGATCATCCCTTTTACAGGCATAAAGGACTGATTATTTGACAGGATTAACAAGATTTACAGGATAATATTAAACAAGCAATAGAATATTGATCATGCTAATCAGGTTGAATTATTTTTAATTCTTGTCACTCGGCCAGGCGGCGATCAGGATCAGTGCCCCGAGGCCGCCAATCAGCCAGCTCACCACGGGCGCATCGAAGATCATGGCCGGCGCACGGCCATCCAGGCCGGTCATGACGAGCGCGCCGAGTAACAGGGCGCCGCCTGTGATCGCCGCATAGGTGCGATGGTTGGCGCGCTGCAGTTCACGGCGCAGCTTGCGCAGTTCCTCGGGGCTGCTATCGAGTTCGAGCTTGCCGTCACGGGCCTTGGACAGTACCTCATGCACGAGCAAGGGGATCTCGGGCAGCTTTTCCGCCATGAGCGGCGCGTTGTGTTTCAGTGATTTGAGCAGGCCACGAAGACCGACGTGTTCGGCCATCCAGCGCTCGAGGAAGGGTTTGGCCGTATCCCACAGGTCGAGGTCGGGGTACAGGTCGCGACCGAGCCCTTCGATGTTGAGCAGTGTTTTTTGCAGCAATACGAGTTGTGGCTGGACTTCCATGTTGAAGCGGCGCGCGGTCTGGAACAGGCGCAGCAGCAGGTTACCGAACGAGATCTCTTTGAGCGGCCGCTCGAAGATCGGCTCGCAGACGGCACGGATCGCCGATTCAAACTCATCGACACGGGTTTCGCGCGGTACCCAGCCGGATTCAACATGCAGTTCGGCGACGCGGCGGTAGTCGCGGTTGAAGAAGGCGAGGAAGTTCTCGGCGAGGTAGCGTTGATCCCCGGGGCTGAGCGTACCCATGATGCCGAAGTCGACAGCGATGTACTGTCCCTCTTCAGTGACGAAGATGTTGCCCGGATGCATGTCGGCATGGAAGAAGTTGTGACGGAACACCTGTGTGAAAAAGATCTC
>JASFJH010000007.1:0-19072 GCA_050122215.1 Granulosicoccaceae bacterium
GACTCTTTCGTAATGTTGAACGGTTCAAGACCGGACAGACGACAGGCCGCCTCAACCTCGGGGCGTTTACGCGGCGGGTACTTGCTGACTGCCTCGGCAATCGCCCTGATGTGTGGCGGTGTCGTGCCACAACAACCGCCAATAATGTTCAGGTAACCGTTTTTGGCCCATTCCTCGATCTCGGAGGCCATCTGTGCCGGCGTTTCATCGTATTCACCGAACTCGTTCGGCAAACCGGCATTCGGATGCGTGTTGATATGGCAATTCGCCAGCCCGGCCAGTTCCTCGACATACTGGCGCAGCTCTTTTGCACCGAGAGCGCAGTTAAAGCCGAAACTGATCGGCTCGATATGGCGCAGCGAATTCCAGAATGCCTCGGCAGTCTGGCCGGACAGGGTACGCCCTGAGGCATCGGTGATCGTGCCGGAGATCATGACCGGCCACTTGCGGCCCTGCTGCTCGAAGTATTCATCGATTGCGAACAGCGCAGCCTTGGCATTGAGCGTATCGAAGATGGTTTCGATAAGGATAATATCGATTCCGCCGTCGATCAGGCCTTTCAGGGCCTCACTGTATGAGGTTTTCAGTTGCTCAAAATTGATGTTGCGAAAACCCGGATCGTTCACATCCGGCGAGAGACTCGCGGTGCGATTGGTCGGACCGAGTACGCCGGCAACAAACCGCGGTTTGTCCGCCGTTGCAAACTTGTCGCAGGCCTCGCGCGCGAGCCTGGCCGCCGCCACGTTGATCTCGTAGACGAGTTCTTCCATGTGGTAGTCAGCCATCGATACCGAGTTGGCATTGAAGGTGTTCGTTTCAACAATGTCGGCGCCGGCCTCGAGGTATTGCTCGTGGATGTCGCTGATGATCTGCGGCTGGCTCAGCACGAGCAGGTCGTTATTACCCTTCAGGTCAGACGGCCAGTCGGCAAACCGCTCGCCACGATAACCGGCCTCATCCAGCTTGCAGCGCTGAATCATCGTGCCCATGGCACCGTCGAGGATCAGGATGCGCTCGGCGAGCGCCTGTTCGAGTTGCGTTGTGCGATCTGTTCCGCTCATTCTACCGACCTGAATAGGACAGGCCGCGCCAAGGCGCGGCCCGCTGTGAATCCGCTTGTGTTATCCGCGCGCAAGTCTAGCATATTCTTCTATACGCGCTCTGCATGGCTGCAGCAGCCACAGGTATTGCCCGGGTATTCGACCACGACGATGAATCGCGCCGCTCATTTCGTGACACGCCATGAACAACACGCCTGACCTGTTTTTCCCTTTCCTGAGGATTTGAGGCCGTCCCGTATATCAGCCGGGACAGGCCACCCTGAATTTGGGCTGAAAACGTCAATAAACGGGATGGCGATGCCATGCTGTTATTGTGTGGCTCTTAATACTGCAGATACCAGCCTTTAATCTGCACGGGACAGCCATTTATACGGGATTATGCTATCTATTAAACATAATGTCGTTATTTATCCCGATTATCTTGAATATTTGAAGGTATGTTCCATTTTTATGGCCACATGGACTTGATTCGGCAAAGCGGTTTATATTGAGCAGCTGAACCGGGGCCAGGAGCCGCCCATGCAGAGCGTCACCATCGCGCGTTATGACACCATGCCCGAGGCACATATTGCGCTCGGCCGGCTCACGGCCGAGGGCATCGAGGCCTGGCTGGCCGACGAAAACCTCGTCCAGACCGACTGGCTGTACAGCATCGCCGTCGGCGGCATCAAGCTGCAGGTCGAGCCCGGCAATGTTGAGCGGGCGCTGGCAATCCTTGCCACGGACTATTCCGACACGCTTTCCGCAGAGGATATTGATCAGGTGCCCTGATCGCGTGCCTTGAACAGACGCTTTATAAAGACCTGCATCTCCTTCGCCGCCTGCTTGTCGCCCGCGCGTTCCGCGACCTCGATACCCCGCGTATAGGCTGTAATGGCCGCCTCCACTTCACCGCTGCCGCTCAGCGCCTTGCCAAACAACTTCCATGCCGCGGAATAATCCGGGTTTTGTTCAACCGCGGCTTCCAGGTGAATCATCGCCCTGACAAAGTCTTCACGCTTCAGGTATTCGTTGCCCAGCGAGAAACGCAGCAGGGCATTGTCATGTCCCGCGGCCAGCATGTTTTCAAAATTATCAATCGTGCTCATAGTTCATCATATGGCTGCAGAATACGATTCATTCAAGAGGAGATAATGCGCTGTAAAGTGGGGGTATGCAGCAACAGACCGACATCGTTCAATGGCTTGACAGCCTGTGTTTGCCGGGCAGCGTACTGACACCGGTGGTTCAGGCAGCTCACCTTCGCCAGAACACAGGGGTGAGCAACACGAGCAGGGTAAATATCTCGAGACGGCCGAGCAGCATGGCGAAACACAGCACCCATTTCGACAGGTCGTTCAGACTGCCATAATTCAGCGCGACATCACCCAGCCCCGGTCCGAGGTTGTTCATGCAGGCCGCCACCGCGGAAAACGCCGTGACCTGGTCAAGTCCCGTCGCCATGAGGATAAGCAGCATGACGGCAAACGCGGCAACATAGGCGGAGAAAAACCCCCACACGGAATTGAGCACCCGGTCCGGCATCGGCTTCGAACCGATCTTGACCGGGATCAGCGCATTCGGGTGCACGAGCCGCCGCAGTTCACGCATACCCTGCTTGAACAACAACAGGAAACGGATCACCTTCATGCCGCCGCCGGTGGAACCGGCGCAGCCACCGACAAAACTCATGAACAACAACATCACCGGCAGAAAACCCGGCCATTCTGCATAGTTGGCCGTGGTGAAACCCGTGGTCGTGCCAATGGACACGGCCTGAAACACACCGTGCAGGGCCGCCTTGCCTGCATCATCATAGGCGCCGGTCAGGTACAGGTAACTCGGCACGATCAGGGCGCTGACCCCGAGCAACAGCACATAGGTCTTGATCTCGGCATCCTGCAGGTAGGGGCGGATGCTGAACGCTCGCCAGGCCAGGAAATGCATGGCGAAGTTCATGCCGGCCAGCAACATAAAGACGATCGCGACAGTCTCGATCACGGGATCCGGGTAATAACCCATGCTCGCATCGTGCGTGGAGAAGCCACCGATCGCGACCGTGGAAAAACTGTGGGCAATGGCATCGAAGCCGCTCATGCCGCCAAACCAGTAACCGAGCGCGCACAGCACGGTCAGGCCCAGGTAGATGTACCACAGCGCCTTGGCGGTTTCGGTGATACGCGGCGTCAGCTTCGTGTCCTTCATCGGTCCCGGGGTCTCGGCGCGGAACAACTGCATGCCACCGATGCCGAGCATCGGCAGGATCGCCACGGCCAGCACGATGATGCCCATACCACCGAGCCACTGCAGCATCTGCCGGTAAAACAGGATCGAATGCGGCAACTCGTCGAGGCCGGTAACCACGGTCGCACCGGTCGTGGTCAGGCCCGACAGGGATTCAAATGCCGCATCGGTAAACGACATCTGCAGGGGCTCATACAGCACAAAGGGCAGGGCACCGAACAGGCCGAGCACGCCCCAGAACAACACGACAACGATAAAGCCGTCACGCAGGCGCAGTTCACGGCGCGAACGACTGACCGGCGCCCAGGCCGCCAGCCCGGTGGCCAGGGTCAGGGCAAAGGCGATGACGAACGGTGTCACGCCGCCATCGCCAAACGACAGGCCGATTACTGTCGGTGGCAGCATGGTCAGGCTGAATAACATCAGCAACAAACCGAGGATGCGTTGTATGGCGATTGGCTGCATGGGCGGGCGTTACAGGAAAGTCACTGCCACCTGGAACAGGCGTTCCACTTCAGGGATGCGTTGCTTGTCGACGAGGAACAGGATGACGTGGTCATCTTCCTCGATCACGGTATCGTGATGCGCGATCAGCACCTCGTCACCGCGCACGATCGCGCCAATCGTCGTGCCCGGCGGCAAATCAATCTCCTCGATCATACGCCCGACCACCTTCGAGGTCCTGGAATCGCCATGCGCGATCGCCTCGATGGCCTCGGCCGCGCCGCGCCGCAAGGAATGCACCATGACCACATCACCGCGCCGTACATGTGCCAGCAGGCTGCCAATCGTGGCCTGTTGTGGCGAGATGGCGATATCGATAATGCCGCTTTGCACGAGATCGACGTATGCCGCCCGGTTGATGATCGACATGACCTTGCCGGCACCAAGCCGCTTGGCCAGCATCGCCGACAGAATGTTGGCCTCATCGTCATTGGTCAGTGCGCAGAACACATCCGTGTTCTCGATGTTTTCCTCGATCAGCAAATCCTCATCAGCCGCATCACCGAGCAGTACCACCGTGTTATCCAGTTCCTCGGAGAGGTGCTGCGCGGTACTGGCATTATGTTCAACAATCTTGACCTGGTAACGCTGCTCGAGCGACTTCGCCAGGCGACGACCGATATTGCCGCCACCGGCCAGCATGACCCGCTTGCAGGGTTTATCGACTTCACGCAATTCACTCATCACGGCACGAATGTTCTTGCGGGCGGCGATAAAGAACACTTCATCGTCGGCCTCGATGACCGTCGCGCCTTCCGGGATGATCGCCCGGCCACGGCGGAAGATCGCCGCGACCCGTGTTTCCACCTTCGGCATGTGTTCACGCAATTCGCGCAATTCATGCCCGACCAGCGGTCCGCCGTAATAGGCCTTGACCGCCACGAGCGACACCCGGCCATCGGCAAAGTCGAGCACCTGCAGCGCGCCCGGGTGATCGATGAGGCGTTCTATGTAGTCCTTGACGAGCTGCTCGGGGCTGATCAGGACATCGACGGGCAAGGCCCCCTGCGCAAACAATTGCGGAAAGGCGAGATACTCGTTGCCGCGTACGCGCGCGATCTTGGTCGGCGTATGGAACAGTGTATAGGCAACCTGGCAGGCCACCATGTTGGTTTCATCACTGTTGGTCACGGCAAGGATCATGTCGGCATCTTCCGCACCGGCCTGCGCCAGCACATCGGGATGCGAGGCATAGCCGCACACGGTGCGTATATCCAGCCGGTCCTGCAATTCCTGCAAGCGAGCCGAACAGGCATCGACCACGGTAATGTCATTCGCCTCGCCGGCAAGATTGTTGGCCACCGAGGTACCGACCTGGCCTGCACCGAGAATAATGATCTTCATGATCCCGTCCTGTTTTTATTGCCCTGCTTTCTTTGCATCGATACCGAGTGCCCGCAGCTTGCGATACAGGTGGGTACGCTCCATGCCGGCAAGTTTGGCGACCTTGCCGACACTGCCACCCGTTTCAGCCAGGCGATGTTCGAGATAGAGCTTTTCAAACTGCTCGCGTGCCTCGCGCAGCGGCAGATTCAAATCGATCTCGAGCCTGGTTCCCGCCGGTGCCGGTTGGGCGCGCGCCGGGCCGAGCAGGCTTTCAATCTCGTCGAGACCGACCTCCGGTTCACCGCCCATGATCAAGACGCGCTGTACCAGGTTTTTCAATTCGCGGATATTTCCCGGCCAGCCGTGATTGCGCAGCCGGTTTTGCACCGCGACATTGAATTCACGATAGGGGAGTTGTTCGTGGGTAACGAACTGGTCCACGTAGTAATTGACCAGTTCCGGAATATCTTCACTGTGCTCACGCAGCGCCGGGATCGTGATCGGCACGACGTTCAGGCGGTAATACAGGTCTTCGCGGAACCCGCCGTCCTTGACCCGTTGTCCCAGGTCGTAGCGGGTCGCGGCGATAACACGCACATCCAGGCCAACCGCACCCTGGCCGCCCACGCGAGTGAACGAGCCGGATTCGAGCGCCGCATGCAGGCGCCGCTGGGTATCGTCATCAAGCTCGGCGATATCATCAAGATAAAGCGTGCCGCCATTGGCCTGCTCGAGTTTGCCGTAATGAATCGCCTCGCCCTGTTCACTGCCGAACAACTCGACCGCCGAGTTCTCACTGGTCAGGCTGCCGGCACCGACTTCGATAAACGGGCCATCGGCACGGTTACTGTTGCCATGCAGGTAACGCGCGCAGGTATGCTTGCCACAACCGGCTTCACCGCTCATCAACACCCAGGCATCATGCTGCGCGATACGTTTGATCTGCTCGCGCAACTCCTGCATGAGCTGGCTCTTGCCCAGCGGCTCGTTGAGCGGCTGCAGGTGCTCTCGCAGGTCGACATTCTCGCGCTGAAGTTTGTCGGCCTGCAGCGCGCGTTCAACGGTCAGCAACAACTTGGCCAGTGACAGGGGTTTTTCGATGAAGTCATAGGCCCCGTGGCGCGTCGCCTCAACCGCGGTTTCCACCGTACCGTGGCCGGACATCATGATCACCGGCACATTACCGGCCGGGTCTTCCTGCCATTCCTTGAGCAGGGTGATGCCGTCAACATCCGGCATCCAGATATCGAGCAACACGAGGTCCGGGCGGCGGTTGCGGCGGGCATTACGCGCAGTGTCGCCGTCCTCGGCAACACTGACATCGTAACCTTCGTCCGCGAGGATCTCCTGGACCAGATGACGAATATCGGGTTCGTCATCAACAACGAGAATATGTGGTGTCGTCATGATCGGTTGGCGTACGCCTGGATCGTGTTATTAGTGTGGCAAATATACAACGTGTAGCCGGTTGCGCCTAGTCACCCGCAGCACTTTGTGCCGCCTCGCCGGCATGCACGACCGGTAAACGGATAATAATCGTGGCGCCGCCCTGTTCATTGTTCTGCGCCTGGATCATGCCGCCGTGTTCCTCGACGATCTTTTTCACGATCGCCAGACCCAGCCCGGTGCCTTTCTGTTTGCTCGTCACGTACGGCTCGAACAGGGTCGACATCATCTCCTCGGCAATCCCGGGACCATTATCGCTGACACGTATTTCAACAAAGCGGCAACTCGCTTCCTGCATACAACGCGTCGTGATAGCGATCTGCGCAGTTTGCCCGGTTTGCTCAGCGGCCTCGACCGCGTTCTTGATCAGATTGTGCATAAGCTGGCGCAGGCGGCCGTCATCGGCCTCGACACGCGGCATCTCCGGTGACAGCTCGAGGCTGATCTGCGGCGCCTGCTCGCCGGCGCGGTACAGGTCCACGACCTCCTCGATCAGGCTGTTCAGGTCGAGCTCGACGAGTTCAACCTGTGGCGCACGCGCGTACTCGGTAAAGGCGTTGACCATTTCTTTCATGGTCTCGACCTGTTGCACGATCGTATGGGTCGAACGATCCAGCAACTCGCCGTCCTTTTCATTGAGCTTGCCCAGGTACTTGTGCCGCAGGCGTTCGGCCGACAGCTGGATCGGCGTCAGCGGGTTCTTGATTTCATGCGCCAGTCGTCGTGCCACTTCACCCCAGGCCGCATCGCGCTGTGCCTGGATCAGGGCAGTGACATCATCAAACACGATCAGGGCGTCACCCTGCTGTTGTTCGTGCCCCGGCAAATGCGTGCCGCGGCACATGAGGACCTGGCGGCCGGCCGGGCCAAACATGACGACCTCTTCCTGCCATTCGGTATTGCTGCCAAGACGCTCGGTGATCACATCGACAAAATAGCGCAGGCGCGGTTGTGCACTGGCGATATCGGACAGCGTCAGGCCAAGAATGCTGTCCGCGCTGATCCCCAGGATCTGGGCGGCGGCCTCGTTGACGGTACGCAGGACACCGTCGTGATCGATGGTCAGGACGCCGGAGGTCAGGCTGCCGAGCACGACCTCAAGGTAGGCGCGCTGTTCTTCGGCGAGTTGCTGGCTTTGTTGCACATCGTTGCGGGCGCGTTCGATGCGGCGCGTCATCTGGTTGAATGACTGTACGAGGAAGCCGAGCTCATCATTCGCCGGCAACGGCAGGCGCTTGCTGTAGTCACCGCCGGCGACGGCGCGAGTCCCCTCCGCGAGATCACTGATCGGCGACACAAGCCGGCGCGCCGAGTAAAACGCCGCCCACACCGCGCCGAGTACGGTCAGTAGCAGCACCAGCGACAGGGTAAGGGTAAAACTGTATTTGAGCGGTTTGCGCAGGAACACGAGTTCGTTGTACTTGGCGAAGGCCTGTTGCACGCTGTCGGCCAGTTCATTCTGCCGCTCGGCCACGGGATACAGGCCCTGCAACATACGCACCCCGAAGCCGGTGCCGACACTCGGGATCTGCACAACGATGCGCATGTACAGGCCGGCATCGGCGATCGGATCGAGGCCGACGTAGCTGTTGCCCTCACGAATCACCGAGACAATGCTCTCATCCAGGCGCGCCGGGTTGAATACGCCGAGCGCCAGCGCACTGCTCGAGGCGATCACGTTATTGCCCTCGAACACGGTCACCTCGTTCGCGCCACTACGGTTGCGAAAATCATCAAGCGTCAGCGCTACTGCTTCGTCCGAGACATACGCCAGCTCGACGGCCATGGCCTTGCTCTGCCGCAACAAATCACGCATGCGCGCATCCAGCGAGGTACGGCTCAACTCGATGGCATCATTGAGCGCCTGCTCAATCTGCACATCGAACCAGCTATCGATGCCGCGATGCAAAAAACCGAGGGAAAAGTAATACACCACCGACACCGGGATCACGGCAATGATCACGAACATGCGCAGCAGGCGCACCGTGAGGCGCGCACCGGGTACTGCATTGCGGTATTGCTGCACGAGTCGCCAGCCACTCGCGCCGATCAGCAATACCAGCATGATCAGGCCAACTGCATTGATGATCAGCAGTGCCAGATATTGTTCATCGAAGCGGGCCGAGTTCTCGGTCGCGCTGCTCATGAGATACAGCGACAGCAACAGCAACAGGCTCACGATCACCACCGGGCGCGGCCCGCGGGTCAGGACGCGTAACACTTTTTTCAGTAGTTCACTGCGCATGTATACCACTCGCTGTGTAACCGCCAGTCCGCGCTCAGCCAGGCCATCGGCCGCATGGGCGAGGGCAGGGCATTGATATCAATCCCGGCGCGTAACTTCAGATAGTACTGCGCGCCCTCCTCGAGCAGGCGCCGATCGATCAGCGGCAAGTCAGTAATCGTGGCCAGGTAATTGCGTACCGACACGAGCGTACGGTGCGCACTTTGCTCGTCACTGTTCAGGTTGCGCACGATGTATTGCTCACTGAGCGCGTGGTACTGCAGGGAATAGCGTTGTTCCATCGTCGCCACATTCGCATCCCACAGGTAGTCACGCACCCGGCTCAGTTTCAGCTCGAGCACGAGGGTAATCGGCACGCCATTATCGAGCGCCTCGCGGACCTCTTCGGAGAAATCAAAACGCAGGCCGGCATTGAGCACCATGATCTCGTCACGCCGCTGCGTCTCGGCATGCGTGATCACAAACTCAGCGGCGCGGGCCGTTGCTGCACACAACACACATGCGAAGCACAGGCCTGCCAGCCAGCTGTGGTGACGCCTTTGCACGGTATTCAATCGACTCTTTCCATTATGATAATTCGGCACAAACCTTTCTTATACCCTGCTGCTGTAACGGGTACAAACCCTCGCTTAGCGCTGTTTCTCGAGGCAGGCATAGAAAAAGCCGTCCATGTCCTGTTCACCGGGCAGGATCTGGCGGCCATGGCCCGTGTCATGGCCCCAGTCGGCCGCGATCGGCAGCAACTGCGCATCGTCGTGTGCGCGCGTAAAGCGGGCGATATTTTCGGCATTTTCCTGCGGCAGGATCGAACAGGTCGCGTACAGCAGCCGCCCGCCCGGCTTGAGCAGGGGCCACAGCGACGCGAGGATCTGCTGCTGGGTCTCAACCAGGCGCAGGATGTCATCGGCGCGCCGCAACAGGCGGATATCGGGATGGCGGCGGATCACGCCGGTTGCCGAACATGGCGCATCGAGCAGGACACGATCGAAAGGCTGACCGTCCCACCAGTCGGCTGGCCGGGCGGCATCGCCACAGAGGGTTCGCGCCGCCAGCTGCAGGCGTTGCAGGGTTGCATCGACCCGCGCCAGCCGCGTTGTCTCCACATCCAGCGCAATGACCTCGGCCGTCATCTGCGCGGCCTGCAGGCGCTCGAGGATATGCGCGGTCTTGCCGCCAGGGGCGGCACAGGCATCGAGCACCCGCTCACCGTCCCGCGCATCGAGCAGGGGGGCCGCCAGTTGTGCCGCGCCGTCCTGCACCGAGACATCACCGTCACTGAAACCGGGCAGTGTGTGCACATCACAGGGGGAGGCGAGCTGCAGTCCGGCCTCGGTCAGGGCAAGTTCGTGGGCCTCGAGACCGGCCGCCTGCAAGTGCTGCCGATAGGTCTCGCGTCCGGTGCGGGCGAGATTCACGCGCAGGCTCATCGGTGCGCGGGCATTGCTGGCCTCGATGATGCTTTGCCACTGTTGCGGCCAGCTCGCCTGGATGAGTTCGAGGAGCCAGGCCGGGCTCAGACTGCTCGCCTGCGGATCCTGTTCAACCAGTGCAAGTAAGTGCTCACTTTCTCTTTGAAAACGGCGCAGCAATGCATTGACGAGGCCCTTGCTCCAGGCCTTGCGCAGCCCGGCAGTCGCGGCGACTGTCTCGGTGACCGCCGCATGGGCCGGGATCCGCATATACAACAACTGGTACAGGCCGACCAGGATCAGGGCGCGCACGTCACTGTCCTTGCGTTTGAGCGGCCGCTGCAGCAGTTGTCCGGCCAGCGCATCAAGCCGGTACCAGTAGCGGATCACGCCGTAACACAGCTCCTGTAACAGGGCCTGCTCGGCCCCGGCGGCACTTTCATCAAGCAGGGGGCTCAGGGATTTGCCACCGTCGACCACGGAGCTGATCAGACGCGCGGCGCGGGCACGCACATTCATCGTTAGCCGAACCTTGTCCCGGCCTCGCGCAGGGCCGGGCGCGCGTTGGCAAAATCACTGGCCGCCATGCGGCGTTTGCCGGCCGGCTGGCACTCACAAATGCGCAGCACACCGTCACCCGTGGCGACATCAATGCCGGCGCCGCTACATGCGACGACCGTACCGGGCGCCGCCTCACTGCTCAGGTCGGGCACCTCGCTTGACCAGATCCGCAGCGGCTGACCCTCGAATTGTGTCTGCGCGACCGGCCATGGATTGAAGGCGCGCACCTGGCGGTCGATCTGTACCGCCGGCTGCGACCAGTCAATCGTCGCCTCGGCCTTGTCGAGCTTGGCGGCATACACGGCCTTGCTGTCATCCTGGGGCTGCGGCCGCGCCGTACCGGACGCCAGTGCCGCAATGGCCTCCAGCAGCGCGGTATTGCCAAGCGTCGCGAGCCGATCATGCAGGCGCTGTGCGGTGTCGTCGGGCCGGATCGGGCAACTGACCGTGGCCAGCATCGGCCCCGTATCGAGGCCCTCGTCCATGTGCATGATGGTAATACCGGTATCCCTGTCACCCGCCAGGATCGCGCGTTGGATCGGCGCGGCGCCGCGCCAGCGTGGCAGGAGCGAGGCATGTACGTTCACGCAGCCAAGTCTTGGGATCGCGAGCACCGCCTGCGGCAGCAACAGGCCGTAGGCAACGACGACCATAAGATCCGGCCGCAGGCCAGCCAGTTCGGCCTGGGCCGCAGGCGTCTTCAGGGATGCGGGCTGAAAGACCGGGATGCCATGCGCCAGCGCGCATTGCTTGACCGGGCTGGGCGTCAGCTTGCGTCCACGGCCGGCCGGTCGATCCGGCTGCGTGTACACGGCCACGACGCGGTGCGGAGATGCGAGCAGGGCCTGCAGGGTCGGCACGGCAAATTCCGGCGTGCCGGCAAACACGATATCGAGTGGTTCGGGCATGACTGTCCCTACATGACCACGTGTTTGTGCTGTTTTTGCAGCTTTTTGATGATGCGTTGTTGTTTCAGCGGTGACAGGTAATCGACGAATACCTTGCCATCAAGGTGATCGATTTCATGCTGGATACACACGGCCAGCAGGCCGTCCGCGTCGAGCTCGAACGTCTCGCCGTGTTCGTTCAGGGCGCGCACGCGGATGCGGTCGGCGCGTTCGACGTTGTCATACACGCCGGGCACGGACAGGCAGCCTTCCTCCATGACCTCATGGCCTTCGGCGGCGATGATTTCCGGATTGATGAACACGCGTGGCGCGGACCTGTCCTCGGAGATGTCGAGCACCAGCACGCGCTCGTGCACGTTCACCTGGGTTGCCGCCAGGCCGATACCGGGCGCGGCGTACATGGTCTCGAGCATGTCCGCGACGAGCTGCCGGATGCGGTCATCCACCTCGGCAACGGGGCGGGCCGCCGTGCGCAGGCGTGGATCGGGGTAATGTAATATGTCTAATTTTGCCATTGTGACTTCCGTCAACAATTTCTAGTAATAAAACAGGTTAAGCTGCTAAGATAATGATCATACGGGATAAGGGGGCACCTCGGCTATACTTGGTGAGGTGCGGGTTTTTCGCTAAACTCGTCCCGGCCCCCAGGAAGAATAAGGCATAACGCGCACAATGCATAAAAAAGGGATGCCCATGTCTATAAAGAAGCTGCTTGCCGTCGCACTGCTCACTGTGTCTCTTGGCACAAGCGGGTTTGCTGCCGACCCGGCCCTCAACCCGAATCATCCGGATCAATACACCGTCGTCAAGGGTGACACGCTGTGGGATATCGCCGGACGCTTTCTGCGTGACCCCTGGCGCTGGCCGGATATCTGGCACGCCAACCAGCAGATCGCCAACCCCCACCTGATCTACCCGGGTGACGTGATCACACTGACCTATGACGCCAATGGTAAACCAATCCTGACCGTCAAGCGCGGCCGCCAGACCATCAAGCTCGGTCCCAGTGTGCGCGCCGAACGTCTCGAGCGCGCCATACCGACCATCCCGCTCGATGCGATTCGCCAGTTCCTGAACCGGCCGCTCGTGGTCAGCGAGGAAGAACTGGACAACGCGCCCTACGTTGTCGAGACCGCCGGCGAACACATTGTGGTCGGCGCGGGTGACAGCGTCTACGTGCGCGGCCTGGCCGAGGCCAACAAGGGCAAATATTCTGTGTATCGTCCCGGCCAGGTCTACCGCAACCCGGGGGCAGACAAGGACGATGAAAGCCAGATCCTCGGTTACGAGGCGATCTTCGTCGGTGAAGGGCAATTGACCTATTTCAAGCAAGACGAAGAAGTCTCGACGCTGGCCCTGACCAGCACGACGCGTGAAGCGCGCCGCGGTGATCGCGTCATGCCGGTGCGCGACGACGAATTCGACCAGAACTTCATGCCGCACGCCCCGGCCAACGAGGTTGAGGCTGCCATCATCGCCGTTTCGGACGGTGTCAGCCAGATCGGTCAGCACAATATTGTCGTGCTCAACAACGGTGCACGTGAAGGTATCGAGATCGGTCATGTCCTGTCCGTGTATCGCCGCGGCGATACAATTTCTGACCCGGTCACCACAAAAGACCGTAACGATAGCGTCAAGCTGCCGGATGAACTCGCCGGCACCATTATGGTGTTCCGCGTCTTCGACAAGGTCAGCTATGCGCTGGTCATGGAAGCAAAAAGGCCGATGCACCTTTTCGACTTCGTGCGCAAACCCAGCGACCTGTAACCATTATAATATCCTGTGATTCGTATTCGGATCACAGGCCAACATCACACTGTGTACAAGGGCAGGGAGGCCCGACGTCATGCAGCAAGAAAGCCCCACGGCGGCAGGAGCCGCCGATCCCTTTGTTTCCGATCCTGACGCGCTGCGCGACTGGTTACTGTTAGACCAGTTACCCGGTCTCGGCCCGGTCCGCCGCCGGCAGTGGCTGGAGGATTTCCACACACCGGCTGGCATTCGGGCCGCGATCGAAGATGGCGCGCTCAGCCTGCCCGCCCGTGGCCGGCAATGGCTCGAACAGGCCACGCCGCGCCATCTCGCCTCCAGCCTGGCCTGGCTGGACGCCGCGGCACATCACCACCTGATCGGCTGGGACAGTCCGGCCTACCCCGGCCTGCTACGCGAAATCCCCGACCCGCCGGTACTGTTATATGTGGCCGGTGATCCGGCGGTGTTACAGCAGCCGCAACTGGCGATTGTCGGCAGCCGCAAGCCGAGCGCCGGTGGACGCGACAATGCCCGTGAATTCGCCCGGGCCCTGGGCAGGATCGGCCTGACCATCGCCAGCGGGCTGGCGCTCGGCATTGATGCGGCCGCGCACGCCGGCGCCCTGGATGTGGCGAGTCCGACCGTGGCGGTGCTCGGTAACGGCCTCGACCGGGTCTATCCGGCGCGGCATCGTGAACTGGCCGGCACTATCTGCGAGCATGGCGCGCTCATCAGCGAGTTCCCGCCCGGCACCCCGCCACTTGCCGCACATTTCCCGCAGCGCAACCGTATCATCAGCGGCCTGAGCCTCGGCGTGCTTGTGGTCGAGGCCGCCATGCGCAGCGGCTCGCTGATCACGGCGCGGCTCGCGGCTGAACAGGGCCGCGAGGTGTTTGCCATCCCCGGCTCGATTCACAATCCGCTGACACGCGGCTGCCACCGCCTGTTGCGCGACGGCGCACATCTCGTCGAATGCCTCGATGACATCACGATCGAGCTCGGCGCGCTGGCTGCCCTGTTCGAAACGCCGGCGGCCAGCCCCGCACCGGCCGTCCCGCTCGGGCCCGATCTGCAGGCCCTGCTCGAACACATGGGCTTCGACCCGGTGGATATCGACACCCTGGTCGAACGCAGTGGATTGACGGCCGAGCAGGTTTCAAGCATGCTGTTGCTACTCGAATTGCAAGGAAAACTCGCGGCGCTTGGGGGTGGTCATTTCCAGCGCCGCCATGACACAATCCCGACATGAAACAAAACGTACTCGACGTACTCGTCTACCTGTTTGAAAACTACATGGCCGACGAGAGTGGTATCGATCAAGATCAGGCCTCCCTCGAAAACGAACTGCAGCGCGCAGGCTTTCGTCAAGGTGAAATTTCCCGTGCTTTTGACTGGATTGAAGGACTGACCGCACTGCAAAGCGACACGGCGCCCCTGTTCCTGCATAACACGCCATCGGTGCGCGTATTCACCGAACGTGAAACCGATCACCTCGATGCGGAGTGCCGCGGCCTGTTATTGTTCCTCGAACAAACCGGCGTGCTTGATCACCACAGCCGCGAACTCGTGATCGATCGTGTCATGGCGCTCGGCAGTGACGAAATTGACACGGATTTGATCAAGTGGGTCGTGCTCATGGTACTGTTCAATCAACCCGGACAGGAAGCGGCCTACGCATGGATGGAGGATTTTGTCTTCGAGGAAACCGCCGGGCAGTTACACTGATCGCCGGCTACCCCGCTGATTTTCCCTTTAAAAATCCTGTAGATGAGACGCTGTTAACACAACGGGGTTCTCATTTGAAAAAAATTGGCTTAAGTTGATATAAGGCGGGACAGGGATCCCGCCTTTTATTGACTACCGGCTTTTATTTATTACTAACAGTAACGATTATTCAGGATATGGCAAAAAATCTCGTCATCGTTGAATCGCCGGCCAAGGCCAAGACGATCAATAAATATCTCGGCAAGGACTACCAGGTGCTTGCCTCGTATGGCCACGTGCGTGACCTGAAGCCGAAAGAAGGTGCGGTGGATACGGCGCACGGCTTTGCCATGAACTACCAGGCAATTGAAAAAAACCAGAAGCATGTCGATGCGATCGCCAAAGCGCTGAAAAAAGCCGATGCCTTGTGGCTCGCGACTGACCCGGATCGCGAAGGTGAAGCGATCTCCTGGCACCTGTACGAAATGCTCAAGCAGCGCAAACTGCTCGAGGGCAAGACAGTCGGTCGCGTCGTATTCCATGAAATCACCAAGCGCGCGATCCAGGATGCGATTCAACATCCACGCGAACTGTCGATGGACCTGATCAATTCGCAACAGGCGCGCCGCGCCCTCGACTACCTCGTGGGTTTCAACCTCTCGCCGCTGTTGTGGAAGAAGATCCGCCGCGGCCTGTCTGCCGGGCGTGTGCAAAGCCCGGCGCTGCGTATGATTGTCGAGCGCGAGGAAGAGATCGAGAAATTCAAGCCGCGTGAATACTGGACCATCGAGGCTGATGCGAAGGCGGGCAAGAAGGGCTTTTCCGCCAAGTTGCAGCAATACCAGGGCAAGAAGCTTTCACAATTCAGCATCACCAGCACGGACCAGGCACACAAGGCCGAAGCTGAACTGAGCAAGGCGGCGGATGGCAAGCTGCTTGTCGCGAAGATCGAAAAGAAACAACGCAAGCGTAACCCGGCGGCGCCGTTTACCACGTCAACACTGCAACAGGAGGCCTCGCGCAAGCTCGGCTTTACCGCGCAGCGCACCATGCGGATTGCGCAGCAATTGTATGAAGGTATCGATACCGGTGATGGCGCGGTGGGTCTGATCACCTATATGCGTACTGACTCGGTGACGCTGGCCAACGATGCGCTCGAGGAAATTCGCAGTGTGATCAGCTCGCGTTATGGCAAGCAAAACGTGCCGAAGGAGCCGCGCGTCTACAAAACCAAGGCGAAGAATGCCCAGGAGGCGCATGAGGCCATCCGCCCGACCTCGGCGGAACGTGACCCGGAGTCCATCAAGAAACACCTGAGTGCCGAACAGTTCAAACTCTATTCGCTGATCTGGAAGCGCACGATTGCCTGCCAGATGATCCATGCCACCATCGATACGGTTGCCGCCGATCTGGCTGCCGGTGATGCCGGTATCTTCCGCGCCAATGGTTCGACCATCGTCGATCCCGGCTTTATCGCCGTGTACCAGGAAGGCAAGGATGATGAAAAGGCCGGTGAAGAAGATGAGAAACTGTTGCCGCCGATGGAAGAGGGTGACAGCGTTACACTGGAAAAGATTCGTCCCGAGCAACACTTTACCGAGCCACCGCCACGCTTCAACGAGGCGACGCTGGTGAAGGCGCTTGAAGAACATGGCATCGGCCGGCCATCGACCTATGCCTCGATCATCTCGACCCTGCAAAACCGCGAATACGTCGAGATGGAGAAACGCCGCTTTATCCCGACCGATGTCGGTCGCGTCGTGAACCGCTTCCTGACCAACTACTTTCCCAAGTACGTCGATTACGATTTCACCGCACTGCTGGAAGACGATCTCGATGCCGTATCGCGTGGCGAGAAAGACTGGGTGCCACTCATGCGCGACTTCTGGAAACCGTTCAAGGACCTCGTTGACCATACCGAGGAACACGTCGATCGCCGCGATGTCACGCACGAAAAGATCGATGAGAAATGTCCGAAGTGCGGTGGCGAGTTGTCAATCCGGCTCGGTCGGCGGGGTCGATTCATCGGTTGCATGAATTACCCGGAGTGCGATTACGCACGTAACCTGAACGGCGACGACAACGAGGCCGACCAGGAAATCGTCAAGGGACGCAAATGCCCCGAATGCGATCACGACCTCGTCGTCAAGCACGGTCGTTACGGCAAGTTCATCGGCTGCAGTCATTATCCGAAATGCAAATACATCGAGCCGATCGAAAAACCGAAAGACACCGGCGTCAAGTGCCCCGAGTGCAAGAAGGGCAACATGCTGTTGCGCAAATCTCGCTACGGCAAGATCTTCTATTCCTGCGAGCGCTACCCGGACTGCACCTACGCGGTGTGGAACGAACCGCTCGACGAAAAGTGCCCGGACTGTGGCTGGCCGATGCTGACCGTGAAGACCACGAAGAAACGTGGCACGGAAAAGGTCTGTCCGCAGAAGGATTGTGGCTACAGCGAACCCTTCGAGCGTGACGATGAGGAGGCAGAAGCCTCCTGAAGACAAAATCGTCTACAATCGCCGCTACATTTCTCTAACTACAGATTCTGGATATGGGGTCAGTATGAGCTTTGTCGCCGTTTTAATGGGATCGGATTCCGATCTGGGCACGATGCAGGGTTGTATCGATGTCCTGAAAAGTCTCGATATCGAGTTTGAGGTGCGCGTTACCTCTGCACACCGTACCCCTGCCGCTACCCACGAATTTGTGCATGATACGGAAAGCCGTGGCTGTGCCGTGTTCATCGCGGCTGCCGGCATGGCTGCACATCTTGCCGGTACCGTCGCCGGTCTGACCGCGAAGCCCGTGATCGGCGTGCCGATCGATGCCGGGCCGTTACAGGGTATGGATGCACTGCTGTCGACCGCGCAGATGCCCGACGGTATCCCGGTTGCCTGCGTGGCGATCGGCAAGGCCGGGGCAAAAAATGCTGCCTGGCTTGCGGCGCAAATGCTGGCTATCTCCGATGCTGACATCGCGGCCAGAATCAAGGCCGCACGTGAGAAAAATGCCGCCGAGGTGATCGCGAAAAACGATGGCCTCATGGACAAGTTGAAAGGCTGAACCGCATGCGCACCTGGTCGCTGCACCGTGCCGTGGCCACGCTGCATGCTGGCGGCATCGTCGCCTGCCCGACCGAGGCCGTGTACGGCCTCAGTTGTGACCCGCGCAATGCCGATGCCGTGCACGCCCTGCTGGCACTCAAGCAACGCCCCGTCGACAAGGGCCTGATCCTCGTCGCCAGCAATTTCCGTCAACTCGAACCCTACCTCGGTCCGTTAGCGAAGCCTGCCCGCGAACGCGTGTTGCAAAGCTGGCCCGGCCCGCACACGTGGCTGTGGCCGGCCCGCGAGGACACACCTGCCTGGCTGACCGGCAAGCACGACACGCTGGCAGTCAGGGTAACAGCGCACCCGCTCATGGCCGCCCTGTGCGATGCCTTCGGCGGCGCGCTCGTGTCGAGCAGTGCCAACCTTGCAGGTCAGCGCCCGGCCCGCACCGCGCTCGAAGTCCGCACGCGCTTCAACGCACGCGTTGACGTTATCCTGCATGGTCGTACCGGCGGGGCCGCCAAACCCAGTACGATTCGTGACGCACGCAGCAACAAAATCCTGCGCGCCTGAGCAAATGGCTGATTGAAGAGTATTGATCGCGAAAGCGGGTTTTCCAGACTGCACCAGATCCAATACACTGGTCGCCCTTTGCAACACACGGGTATCAACACATCATGAGCCAGCCGGACATAAACGCCGTCAAGACCTACCTGCTCGACCTGCAGGACCGCATCTGCACTGCCATCGAGGAAGAAGACGGAGGGGTGCGCTTCGCCGAGGATAACTGGCAGCGCGAACAGGGTGGCGGTGGTCGTACCCGCGTACTGACCAACGGCAAGGTCTTCGAGCAGGCCGGGATCAACTTCTCGCATGTGTT